>CAMLLJ010000010.1 GCA_946480845.1 uncultured Gemmatimonadota bacterium | reverse complement strand
AGCGGCATGCCTGCCGCCTCGAAGGTCACCACCTCGACCGCCGGGTTCTCGGCGAGCGTGACGCTGGTTTCGCGGCGGCCATCCCGCCCGACGATGACCGCGGGCACCTGGTCGCCCGGCTTCCGCGACGCCAGCACCGCCTCCACGTCCGCCTCCGTGACCACCGGGCGCCCGCCGAGCGAGACGAGCCGGTCGCCGCGCTCGATGCCCGCGGCGTAGAGCGGCGTGCCGATCAGCACCGGGGACTCGATGGTGAGCGTCGTGTCGCGCGCGCGGAGCTGGACGCTGCCGAGCCAGGCCTTGCCCGCGCCCGGCTTCCGCAGCGCGAGCCCGGCGTGCGCGAGGAGGGAGTCGTAAGGCGGCGCGTCCTGGCCCATGATCCAGCGGCTGAAGACGCTGCGAGCCCAGGTGGTGTCGCCCACTGCCTCGCCGAAGGTGGTGCGCAGGTCGGCCAGGGTGTAGGGCCGCTCGGTCTTCCCGTACTTCGTCCACATCCGGCGCATCACGTCGTCGAGGGACCGGCCCGGGAAGCGGGCGCGGATGTCGAAGTCGAGCGCCAGGCCGAGCCCCGCTCCCCAGGTGTAATAGGAAATGAATGTGTTGGCCTTGTTCTGCGGGTCGATCGATGCCGCCGCGTCCACGAACGGCGCCTGGCGGCTCATGTCCACCGGCGAGAAGAAGGCGCGTCCCGGCGCGTTGAGCACCGCGTTCACCGTGCCGCTCAGGCCCTCGGCGTACTCGTCGAGCGTCGAGAGCCCCGCGCGCCGGATGAAGAGGTCGTCGTAGTAGCTGGTGAAGCCCTCTGCGAACCAGAGCTCGCCCGACATGTTCGCTTCCTCGAAGTCGAACGGCTCGAGCGCCTTCGGGCGGATCCGCTCGACGTTCCAGGCATGGAAGAACTCGTGCGATACCGTGCCGAGCTGGCCCATCTTTGCGGCGGCGAGCGACTGCGAGCTGGTGATGACCGTCGAGTTCCGGTGCTCCATGCCGTCGCCGTTGGCATAGCCGAGGTAGTCGGCGATGAAGGTGTAGGTGCCGTTGTCGAAGCGCGGCAGCTCGCCCCACATCGCCTCCTGCTCGGCGACGACGCGCTTGACCCGGTCGGCGAAGGTGTCGAGCTCGGCAGCGGTGCCGGCATGGTGCAGCGCGAAGCTGAGCCGCTGGGTGCGCCCCCCGCGCGTGACGGTCCAGGTGCGGACGTCGTGCGCGCTCAGCTCCGTCGGGCTGTCCATGAAATACTGCAGGCTGGGGGCGGTGAAGGTGAACGGGTCGCGCGTGGGCGCGAGCTGCGTCGCTACCTTCCACTCCTGCCGCAGCGGCCGGAAGGTGACGCTCACCGGCCGGCTGCCGAGCCCGCGGGCCCACATGAAGGTGGCCGGGATGTTGAGGTGCGCGTGGGTGAGGTCGATGGCGGCGTAGGTGCCGTCGGTCCGGTCGCCGAAGAGGGTGTAGGTCACCGTTACCGCGCGGTCATGGCCCGCGACATTCCACTGGTGCGGGTTGGGCCGCGAGACGGCGAGCGGCCGGCCCCGCGAATCCACCGCCTTGACGGCGTAGACATTCTTGGCGAACTCGTGCAGGGCGTAGCGCCCCGGCGAGCTCCGGCTCATCCGCAGCTCCAGCGTGCCGGGCGGCAGGCCCCGGAACGTCACCTTCACCTCGGCCTCGTGGTGCACGGCGTTGGGGAAGGCGATCTCGTACCGCACGGTGTCGGCGGACTGGGCGAGGGCGAGGAGGAGCAGGAGCGAGCCGGACATGAATACTCCCTGTATCGCAGTTCGACAGGTAATGACGCTGGACCGGGTGAACTGAATACACCCGTCACCGCAAACGGACAACTTCGGGAATCCGCGTGACGACTGGACCGACCGGATGGCGCGACGGCCGCATCGCGCCGGTGACGCTCGAGGGAGGGCTGGTGCGCCTGGAGCCGCTCGCGCACGAGCACGAGGCCGCGCTCCGGCTCGCGGCCCAACACGAGGACATCTGGCGCGTCACCCTGGACGATCCGCGCACGCCCGAGGCGATGCGCGGCTACGTGGCCCGCGCCCTCCAGGCGCGCGACGCCGGCCTGGCTCTTCCATTCGCGGTGTACCACAAGGGCGAGAGGCGATTCATCGGCAGTACGCGGTTCCACTCCGTCTCGTTTCCCGACCGGAGCGTGAGCATCGGCCTCACCTGGTACGCGCCGGAATTCTGGGGCACGGGCGTCAACACGGAGTGCAAGTACCTCCTGCTCACCCACGCATTCGATGGCCTGGGCTGCATCCGGGTCGAGTTCAATGCCGACGCCCGGAACGCCCGCTCGCGCGCCGCGATCCTGCGGCTGGGCGCCGTCGAGGAGGGAACGCTCCGGTCCAAGGTGGTGCTGCGGGACGGGCATCGGAGGGATGCGGTCTACTTCAGCATCCTCGACCACGAATGGCCGGCCGTGCGGGAGCGGCTCGAGCGGCTCATGGGAGAGCGAAGATGAGGCCCTATTCCTTGTACCGCGCGGCCTCCGCGTCCGGGCTCCACGGATGCTTCGGCTCGAAGGTCTTCCAGAGCAGCGCCGACACCTTCCGGATCAGCACATACCCCTCGTTGTCCATCCCGTAGCTCGTGTCCTCCAGGCCCTTGGTGATCACCGCGAAGACGTAGTCGCCCGAGGGCGCGTTCACGAGGACCACCTCGGAGCGCGAGGCATCCACCGCGCCCTGCTTCGACGCGGCCTGGACCCAGGGCGGGAGCTGGGAGAGCGCCTGCCCGTTCCAGTAGATGCGCGTGAGCACCCGGTACATCTCCTCGCTCGCGCCCCGGCTCACCGCCTCGCCGCGGCGGATCATGGTGAGCAGGCGGGCGATCTCGCGCGGCGTGGTCTGCCCCCACCCGTACTTCTCCCAGATTTCCCGGCGGCCCGGGGTGCGGCTGTTCATCCGGGTCGAGTCGAACCCGTTGGCGTCGAGCCACTCGTTGATCCTTACGCCGCCGCCGGAGAGCGCCTGCAGCCAGAGCGAGGCGGTGTTGTCGCTCATGGTGATCATCAGCATGACCACGCGGCCGAGCGGGATGCGGGTGCTGTCCTCGGCCATCACCAGGATGTCGGCCTCGTCGGTGTAGTCGAGCGAGTCGAGGTAGGTGAGCGTGGTGTCGAAGGAGAGCGCGCCGCGGTGGATCGCGTCGTAGGTGGCGGCGAGGATGGGGACCTTGATCATGCTCGCCGTCGGGAACACGGAGTCGGCGTTCAGCTCGGCGGTGCGGCCGGTGCGAAGGTGGCGCACGTAGATGCCGACCGTGCCGCGGACTTCCTTCGCCAGCTCGGCGAGCTGGGCCTCGAGGCGGCGGTCGCGGCGTTCCCGGGGGAGGTCCTGCGCGGCGGCCTGCGTGGCGAGGGCCGACATGAGGCACAAGGCGGCGAGATAGCGCATCGGCGTGCTCCTTCGGGGCGGCTGGCCTGGTTGTGATGCTCGGGCACTCGGGACGACGGGGTGAACCGCCTTCGGACAAGCACACAGTCCGGCGGCGGGTCACCCCCTCATCCCGAGTGCTCGGACATCCCAATGTAGCGCGGCCGCCGACCGAGCCGTTGCGGGTGCGTCTCGCCGCCCGCTGCCGCTGCTGGCGCCACGGTGCTGCGGCGCTGTAGTGTTCGGTCGCCGGCACGGGCGCCACCGGCAGGCACCGGCCCGGGAAACATCGCCCCCGGTACGCTCGTAGGCAGGCACAGGAAGTGGCCCGATCCGCGGGCCCCGTCTCGACTCCAGGGAGCAGTACAGCCATGCCGACCCTTTTCACCCGGCGCGCGCCCGTCTTCGCCGCCGGGCTTCTGCTTGCCGCATGTGCCGGAACCGCCGGGCAGTCGTCGCCGGGTTCGTCGCCTGCCTCCGGGACGACCGCAGGCACCGCTGCTCCCGCGTCCCCGGCCACCGGAACTCCGGCAGTGGCTCCGGCTGCCGGCACCCTTCCACTCAAGCGAGCCCCGCAGCCCACCGGCCCGGCCATCGACCCGAACGACCTGATGACCCGCATGTACGTCTTCACCGACGACTCGATGCAGGGCCGGGAGTTCAGCACCCGCGGCAACGTGATGGGCACCGATTACATCGCGGCCGAGCTGAAGCGGATGGGGCTCGAGCCGGCCGGGGAGAACGGAACGTTCTTCCAGACGCTGCCGGTCAGCCGGCGGCGGCTGGATCCGTCGGCGTCGCTCTCGGTGGGCGGGGCCACGCTCGCGCCGTGGACGGACTTTGCGCCGTTCGACCAGGGGCCCGGTGTGCGCGACGTGAACGGCGCGACGGTCATCTACGGCGGCGTCTGGGGCGACAGCGCGCGGCTCATCCGCGCGGCGGACGCGCGCGGCAAGGTCGTGGTGCTGACACTGTCTCCCGGGCCCGGGGGCGTCCCCGCCTGGACGGCGCAGCGCCAGCAGCTCCAGACGCGCTTCCCCGAGGCCGCGGGCATCGCGCTCGCCACGCTCGACCGGATGCCGTCCAACGTGCTGGCGTTCCTGCGCGAGCCGGGCACGCGCGTCGGCACCGCCGACTCGGTGGCGCGCCCCGCGCACTTCTGGGTGACGCCCGCAGCAGCCGCGCGCATGCTCGGCGGCGACCTGGCGACGCTGAAGCCGGGCGCGGCCGGCGGCCGGCTCACCGGCAGCGTCCGCTTCCGGACCGAGCCCGCGGAGTTCCCGGCGCGGAACGTGGTGGCCGTGCTGCGGGGCAGCGATCCCGCGCTGCGCGGCCAGTACGTCGCGATCGGGTCCCACAACGATCACATCGGCGTGGCGCAGAGGCCGGTGGACCACGACTCGCTCCGCGCCTTCAACACCGTCATGCGCCCGCAGGGTGCCGACGATGAGCCCGGCCGTCCGACGCCGGAACAGGCGGCACGCATCACGGCGCTGCTCGACAGCCTCCGCCGCGTGCACCCGCCGCGCCTCGACTCGATCGCCAACGGCGCCGACGACGACGGGTCCGGCTCCGTCGCCATGCTGGAGATCGCGGAGAACCTCGCGGCGGCGCCCGTCAAGCCGCGCCGGTCGGTGCTCTTCATCTGGCACACGGGCGAGGAGGCGGGCCTGCTCGGCGCCGCCCACTTCACGGCGCACCCCACGGTGCCGCGCGACTCGATCGTCACCCAGCTCAACATCGACATGATCGGGCGCGGCAGCGCCGAGGATACGCCGGGCGGCGGGCCCGGCTACCTGCAGCTCATCGGCTCGCGCCGGCTCTCGCGCGAGCTGGGCGACCTGGTCGAGACGGTCAATGCATCGAAGGGCCACGCCTTCACCTTCGACTACCAGTTCGACGCCAACGGCCATCCCGGCCAGTACTACTGCCGGAGCGACCACTACGAGTACGCGAAGTACGGCATCCCGGTCACCTTCTTCAGCTCGGGCGGCCACCGCGACTACCACATGGTGACCGACGAGGCGCAGTACATCGACTACGCGAAGCTGGCCCGCGTCGCCAGCCTGATCCGCGACGTGGCGCTCGCCGTGGCCGACCTGGACCACCGACCGGCCCTGAGCGCGCCGAAGCCCGATCCCGAGGGCCAGTGCGTGCAGTAGCCCCGCCCGCGAAACCCTCCGCCGACGGCCCCCGTAGCGTTTAAGGGGGCCGTCCGCGTTCCAGCAGGTCCACATCTTCGCCAGGGATCCATGTACCTCTCGCTCCTGCTCTCCATGCAGGCGGCCGCGTCGGTCGCCGCCGTTCCCCAGGGCCCGGCGGTGGCGGCACCGGGGGCCGCGTACAGCGGCCGCGCGGGCCAGATCCAGGTCTCCCTCCCGCGGATCGAGGCCGCGAGCAAGGTGGACGGGCGGCTCGACGAACCGGTCTGGCAGCAGGCGGTGATCCTGCGCGACTTCTCCCAGTTCACGCCCAACGACGGCATCGCCGCCGTGGACTCGACCGAGGTGCTGGTCTGGTACGCGCCCGACGCCATCCACTTCGGCATCCGCGCGCGCGAGCCCCACGGCTCGGTGCACGCGACGCTGGCCGACCGCGACCGCGTCCGCGCCGACGACTTCATCGAGATCCTGCTCGGCACCTTCAACGACGGCCGCCAGGCCACGATGTTCGGCGTCAACCCGCTCGGCGTGCAGATGGACGGGGCGCTGGTGGAGCGGGGCCAGTCGGGCGGCGGGCTGGGCAGCGGCGCCGTGGCGCGCGAGGGCGCGGACCTGAGCCCCGACTACACCTGGCAGTCGAAGGGCGAGCTGGTGGACGGCGGGTACGTGGTCGAGGTGCGGATCCCGTTCAAGTCGCTGCGGTTCCAGCCGGGCCGCGAGCAGACCTGGACGCTCAACGTGGTGCGGCGGGTGCAGCACTCGGGCTACGAGGACAGCTGGGCGCCGGCGCGGCGGGCGAGCGCGTCGTTCCTGGCGCAGTCGGGGCGGCTCGCGGGCCTCACCGACCTCCGGCGCGGGCTGGTGGTGGACGTGATTCCCGAGATCACCGCCAACCGGACCGGCGCGCCCGGCGCCGCCGGCTACGAGTACGAAGGCGGAGCGCCCGAGGTGGGCGGCAACGTGCGCTGGGGCATCACCAACAACCTCAACCTCAACGCCGCCTTCAATCCCGACTTCAGCCAGGTCGAGGGCGACGCGGGCCAGATCAACCTCGACCCGCGCCAGGCGCTCTTCTTCGCCGAGCGGCGCCCCTTCTTCCTCGACGGCATCGAGCAGTTCAGCACGCCGAGCAACCTGATCTACAGCCGGCGCATCGTGCAGCCGGTGGCGGCGGCCAAGCTCACCGGCACCGCCTTCGGCGGCAACATCGCCCTGCTCTCCGCGGTGGACGACAAGCTCGGCTCGAGCACCGGCAGCAACCCGGTCTACAACATCGCTCGCCTGCAGAAGGACGTGGGCGGCTCGTCCCGCGTGGGCGTCGCGTACACCGACCGGATCGACGGCGACAACTACAACCGCGTCGCCGACATCGACGGGCGCATCGTCTTCGGCGGCGTCTACAGCACGGTGCTGCAGCTCGCCGGGAGCCGGACCCGCACCAACGGCGTCACCGTGACAGCGCCGCTCTGGTCCGCGCGCTTCGACCGGAACGGGCGGTCGTTCGGCTGGCGCACCTACTTCGCCGGCATCGGCGACAACTTCCGCGCCCAGAGCGGGTTCATCTCGCGGCCCGGGGTGGTGCGCGCCACGATCACGCCCTACCTCACCCGCAACGGCAAGCCGGGCAGCTTCCTCGAGCGGCTCAACGGGACCATCAACCTCGACGGCACCTGGCAGTACCAGAAGTTCATCCACAGCGAGGGGATCCAGGACCAGAAGCTGCACTTCAACGTGCTGGCGGGGCTGCGCGGCGGGTGGGGCGTGGGAGCGGGCTACTTCCTCGAGTCGTTCGGCTACGATGAGGCGCTCTACGCCGACTACTACCTCGGCGTGCCGGACGGGAGCGGCGGGACCACCTTCGAGAAGTTCACCGGGCAGCCGACCATCGCCAACAGCGACGTCTACGTGCAGGTGAACACGCCGGCGTTCCGCACCTTCAACGGCAACGTGTTCTTCCTCTATGGCTTCGACGAGAACTTCTTCGAGTGGGCCTCGGGCGAGCTGTGGGTCCTGAACGCGGCGCTGTCGGTGCGCCCGAGCGAGCAGCTCCGGCTCGACCTCACCTACAACTGGCAGATGGTCAACCGCCCGGGCGACGGCAGCACCGTCTCCAACGCGAGGATCCCGCGGGCCAAGCTGGAATACCAGATCTCGCGGCCGCTCTTCGTGCGGCTGGTGGGGGAGTACTCGATGGAAAAGCAGGACAGCCTGCGCGACGACTCACGCACCGGCCTGCCGATCTACTTCGCCGATGGCCAGGGCGGGTTCCAGCGCGCCGAGGCCTTCCAGCGGAACTTCTTCAGCGCCGACGTGCTGGTGGCGTACCGGCCCACGCCGGGCACGGTGATCTTCGCCGGCTACGGCAGCACGCTCACGGAGCCGGAGTCGTTCCGCTTCAGCCGGCTCCGGCGCACCCGCGACGCGTTCTTCGCCAAGGTGAGCTACCTCTTTCACCTCTGAGCGCCGCCGCGCGGGTGTGCGGCGAAGAAGTGCCAGATGGCGCGGGTCCCGTTCAGCTCGCGCGTGGTGCGGCCGAGCAGCCGGGCCGTCACGCGCGGCCCTCCCGGCCAGGTGTGGCCGCCGCCGCGCACTTCGTACAGCTCCACCGCCGGTCCGCCGCAGCCGGAGTAGGCGTAGTGTACCAGCGCCGTTCCGTCCTGCACCCGGTCCACCCGCCTGCCCTCCGGTGCCGCGCCGCAGCCCGCGCGGCGCGCCCAGTGCGCCACGCTTTCCAGCGCCGAGAGCACGGCGCCGCGGGTGCGCGCCACCCCGCCGCCGTCGTACGGCACCAGCAGGTCCTCCGTCCCCTGGATCGCCAGCACCGACACCGGCGGCGCCGCGGCGCAGCCCGGCGCGATCGCGGCCGGCAGCGCGCCGGCCACGGGCGCGATGGCGGCGAGCACGCCCGGCAGCTCGCAGGCGAGCCGGTGCACGAACATCGCGCCGTTGGAGATGCCCGTGGCGTAGATGCGGGCCGGGTCGATGCGCTCGGTGCGCGCCAGCGTGTCGATCAGCGCGCGGATGAAGGCGACGTCGTCGTGCGGCGTGCTGGGGCGTCCGCGTCCATCGTTCCAGCGCTGCCGGATGCCGGCCGGGTAGACCGCGATGAATCCCTCCCGGTCCGCGACCCGGCTGAACCCCGTATGCTCGGCGATTCCGCGCGGCCGCCCGCCCGCGCCGTGGAAGACGAGGACCAGCGGCAAGGCACGGCCGGCGGGGCGGGGCGCCGGCAGGTGGACGAGGTAGGAGCGGTCGAGCCCGCCCACCCGGAGCGTGCGCGTCCCGCTCCGCGACTGCGCGGCCGCAGTGTCGGGCACGGAACCAGCCACGGCGGCGAGCGCCAGCAGGCCGAGCACGCCGGCGCTCGCGGCGCGCCTGGCCCGCGATCCCGCCGCCCTTCTCTTATCTTCCACCGATGCCTCCATCCATTGCGGACCTGCGCCGCGAGTACGCCCTCGCCAGTCTCGACGAGCGCGACGTGGCCCCGGACCCGGTCGCCATGTTCTCCCGCTGGTTCGCCGAAGCGCGCGCGGCCGACGTCGCCGAGCCGAACGCGATGACCCTGGCGACCGCGTCGGCCGACGGCGCGCCCAGCGCCCGCATGGTGCTGCTCAAGGGCGTGGACGACGGCGGCTTCGTCTTCTACACCGACTACCGCAGCCGGAAGGCCGAGGAGCTCGACGCCAATCCGCGCGCCGCGCTGGTCTTCCACTGGGTGGAGCTGGAGCGCCAGGTGCGGATCGCGGGGCCCGTCGCGCGCGTGCCGCGCCAGGAGACCGAGGCGTATTTCCGCACCCGGCCGCTCGGCAGCCGCCTGGGCGCCTGGGCTTCGGAGCAGAGCAGCGTCATCGCCGGCCGCGACGTGCTCGATGCCCGCCTGCGCGATGTGGAGGCGCGCTATCCCGGCGAGGACGTCCCCGCGCCCCCGCACTGGGGCGGCTATCGCCTGACGCCGGAGTCGGTGGAGTTCTGGCAGGGAAGGGCGAGCCGCCTGCACGACCGGATCCGCTACGTGCGGCGCGGCGGCGCCTGGGCCATCGAGCGGCTGTCGCCCTAGCTACGTCCAGGAGATCTGGTAGCGGCAGACGGCGCCGCCCTTCGCCCGGCACTCGTCCTCCCTCACCTGCACGCCCGCCACCCCGCACATCTCGAGCGCCTTCCGGTACCAGCCGACCACGGTCAGGCAGTCGGGCGCGCTGAACGTCTCCGCGTCGTAGGTGGTGAGCGTCCCGGAGGTAGGACCGGTGCGCTGGTACTCGCGGCGGCCGGTCTCGTAATAGAGCGAGTAGATGGACGGCGCCTTGGCGAGGAACGCGTGCGGGTCGCCCTGGGCCAGGTAGCCGCTGTGCAGCGACGCCAGGTTCTTGGTCGCCGACGCCTCCCCCAGCTTCTCGAAGAAATCGGTGCGGCCGCCGCCGAGCACCTGCACGATCGCGTCGTCCAGGCGCTTGCCCAGCTCGAAGGGGTACCAGTTCGAGGTGAAGACGATGCGGAGGAGCCGCTGGTCGTCGGCGGGCAGGCTCGCCAGGACTCGCGCCAGGCCTTCCTTCCCGAAGTGGTCCTCGACGAAGCCCAGGCGGGACTTCAGCACGGCGCCCTTGATCTGCTGCATGATCCGTCCTTTCCGGCGGGGCGGGGGCAGGTGGGTGAAGGAAAGATACACGCGCACGTCTCCCATCCCGCCGGGCGATGACACCCGGCCCCGCGCCCTGCCGTAGGGGCGGAACGGTCCCTTCCCATGAGGAGCACGCATGCGCTCGTCGTTCGTCGCCGCGACCGCCCTGCTGGCCGCGGGGAGTGCCGCGGCCCAGCAGCCGGCCGCGGGCCCGAAGGTGCTTCGCGTCCCCGCGCAGTATGCCACGGTCCAGGCCGCCATCGACTCGGCAGGCCCCGGCGACACGGTGCTGGTGGCACCCGGCCGCTACTACGAGAACCTCCGCTTCGGCCCGGGCAACCTGGTGCTCACCAGCCACTTTGCGCTGGGCGACCGATCCGCCGTCGCCACGACCATCCTCGACGGCAGCCGGCCCGCCAATCCCGACACGGCGAGCGTGATCATCATCGACGGCGACCAGGACTCGACCACGGTGGTGCAGGGCTTCACCATCACCGGCGGGACGGGCACCCGCTGGCTCGACCCGCGCCACAAGCTGATGTACCGCGAGGGCGGCGGGATCCTCTGCGAGTTCGCGGCGCCGGTCATCCAGTTCAACATCATCGAGCGCAACGAGGCCGTGGCCAAAGGGGAGGGCGACGCCAGCGCCGGCGGCGGCGGGATCCGCTGCGGCTTCGGCGAGCCGACCATCCGCAACAACGTGATCCGGCAGAACCGGGGCCGTTACGGCGGCGGCATCGTGCTCTTCTATGCAGCCGCGCGGGTGCAGAACAACCTGATCACCGGGAACACGGGCGGCGAGGAGCACGGCGGCGCGGGCATCTGGGCGGTGGGCCGGCACAGCCGGACGGCGGTGAACCTGTTCGAGCGCAACACGGTGACCGACAACGTGTCGCTCCCGTCGGACAGCGCCACGCCGCGGGACCTCAGGGGGAAGGGCGGCGGGATGATCGTGCTGGGAACGCCGGCGGTGCTCCGCGGCAACTTCGTCTGGGGCAACCGCCAGCAGGCGGGTGCGCAGGTGGCGCTCTCGCCGCGGGTGGTGCCGGTGCTCGAGGACAACGTGGTGCAGGGCGGATTCCGCTTCGGCGACGGGCGGACGCCGCCGAGCACGGGGACGCTGGAGGCCGAACCCGCGGCGGGGGCGCGCGCACGGTATGGCGCGGACCCGGCGCGGCTGCCGTAGACGGCACGGCCGCGCTCGAGATGCTCCTCGAGCGCGGCCGCTGTCGCTGCACCCGCAGGCGCTAGAAGTTTGCGGTGATCCCTCCCAGCACCCGCCGCCCCACCACCGAGCCACCGAAGAGCTGGAAGCGCTGCTGGTCCAGGATGTTGGTCGCCGTGGCATGGACGCGCAGGTAGTTGTTCACCCGGTACCCCGCGCTCACGTTGATCAGCTCGGCAGCCGGCACGTAGCCGGCGAAGACGCCGGCCGCCCACGGGTAGCCGTCGATCAGCCGCACCCCCACGTTCGCGTCGAAGCCCTGCGCGCCGATGTAGCTGAGCGAGAAGTTCGCCTTCTTGCCCGGCGTGTTGGGCACCAGCTGGTCGCCCGCCTGCTGCGACTTCACCTCGAAGTCGAACCCGGTGAACGACACCTCGCCGCGCAGCTCGTCGGTGAAGCTGTAGCCCACGCCCAGCTCGAAGCCCTGCTCGCGGACCTCGCCTTCGTTGGCGTAGGACACGACGACCGCGGTGTTCCCGCCCACGCGGGTGAGGCCCGCCGCCGCGACCGTCTGTCCCGCGGCCGCGAGCTGCGAGCGGGTGGCGCCCTCGACCTGGGCACGGAACTGCTCGGGCACCTCCTCCGGCGCGGTCCATGCGCCGAAGGCGGGGTTCACGCCCGGCAGCAGGTCGGTCACGAAGTTCGAGATGTTGTTGAGGTAGAGGTCGAGCGTCACGTAGGCGCGCGGGCCGATGTTCGCCTTGTAGCCCGCTTCCCAGCCAGTGATCTTTTCCACGTCGAGCGCGGCGTTGCCGAGTGCCAGCACCGGGACCGCGGCGCTGTTGGTGTAGAGCTGCCCCACCGGCACGCCCGCGAGCGCGGGCCCGAGCGGCGAAGCGCGGAGCCCCGCCTCGAGCAGCGTGAAGTTGGCCGGTGCCCCCGCCGGCGCCCGGAGGAAGAACTCCGAGTGGTTCGGCGTCTGGAACGCCTGGTTGAACGTGGCGCGGAACGAGTGATTCTCGTTGGGGCTGAAGACGATGGCGGCCTTGGGCGAGAACTGGGTCTCGAAGAGCGAGCCGTCGTCCACGCGCGCGGCGCCGACCAGCCGCACCTGCGGGGTGAGCCGGTACTCGAGCTGGCCGAAGCCGGAGTAGATCTCATCGCTCCGGTCGTCGTTGCTCGGGTCCATCAGGGTGCCGTTGGTGTTCACCCGCATGTTGCGGAACGAGGCGCCGAGTACCACGCGCGCGTTGCCGAAGGTCTGGTTGGCCTGGCCCTCGAAGTGGAAGATGTTCGACTTCTCGTCGATCCCGAGGCCCGACGCCAGCGAGCGCTGCGGCTCGAGCGAGGTGCGCCCGTTCCAGTAGGCCATCAGGTTGAAGCGGTCCTGGGCCCAGTTGATGCGGGCGTACGGCTTCATCGCCTCGATCACCTGCACCCGGCCGATGCCGGTCACCAGCACCTCGTTCTGGACCCGCGCCGCGCCGCCCTCGAAGGTCACCACCCCGCCGTTGTTGGCGTACACGTCCACCCGCCCGCTGCCGTAGATGTTGCGCAGCTTGTCGGCATTCCCGAGCGCCTCGCGGGTCACCGGGTCGAGGGTCTGGCCCGCGAGGGGGATCGCCTCGGGCGTCACCACCGGCACCACCTCGTCGGTCGCCGGCTCGTACTCGTCCCGCAGGTCGGTCGGCGCCGTCCGGGACAGGGTCCAGCTCTCGCTCTGGTTGAAGCCGAAGTTGGCGCGATAGCCGAGGCGCCCGTCGCCGAGCACGCCGGCATGGCGGAGGTCGGCGCGCATCGTCTCCAGCTCGCCGCCGGCCAGGGTCAGCTTGGTCCCCGGGATCTCGCGCGCGGCCGGCGTGGTGAGGCTCACGACGCCGCTGAAGGCGTTGGCGCCGTAGAGCGCCGAGCCGGGCCCGCGAATCACTTCGATGCGGTCCACGTCCTCGAGCGGCACCGGAAGCCCGTTCCATTCCTGCGAGCCGAGGAAGGCGATGGCGAGGTCGCGGCCGTCCTGCAGCACCAGCACCCGGCGGTTGAGCGAGGAATTGAAGCCGCGGGCGTTCACGTTGAAGTCATTGACGCCGCTCTGCACCACGTCCACGCCCGGCACCGTGGCGAGCGCCATCGGCGCCTGCCCGGTGGGCGAGACGGCGTCCATCACCTGCGGCGTCACCGTCGAGATCGCGGCCGGCGCCTCGACCACGCGCTCGGGCGTGCGCGAGGCCGTGCTCACCACGATGTCGCCGACCGAGATCGGGATCGCCTCGAGCACCGCGTCCGCCGTGACCTCGCCGTCCGCGGTCACGGTGACGCGCTGCTCCACCGCGCGGAAGCCGAGCGACCGGAAGACGATCGTCTGCTCGCCCGCGGGGACGCGGCGGAGCGTGAAGCGCCCGTCGTTGCGCGTGGTGGCCGTGAGGCCGGACTCGCGCACCGAGACCGAGACCCCCGCGAGCGCGGTCGCCTCACCCGCCCGGGTGACGCGGCCGACGACGGTGCCGGTGGCCTGGGCGGCCGCGGCGGATGGCGCGAGCGCCGCGAGCACCGCGGCGAGCGCGAGGGGAACGAACCTGTGGGACACGAACGCGGGGAGGGCCATGGTCGGTCTCCGCTTCCGGAGTTGTGGGGGCTGCGTGGTGCGCCGGTGCTGTCGTTGGGGAAGGGTGCGCGTCAGGGTACTGAATGTTGCACCAAACCCTTGCCGGGCGGAAGCCCGGGGGGTTTGCCCGCTCCGCGCACGGCGGGTACACTTCGGCTGCCGCCAGGGGCACCGGCCCGCATGCCGGTTGAGACGCCACCCTTGGAACCTGATCCGGTTCACACCGGCGGAGGGAGCGCGGCAGAGGGATCCCCTTCGCCATACCGCATTTCGTGGGGAGTCCCGCATGTCCGCCCAGCCCGCCGGTTTCTCCGACGCATACCCGAACTCGACGAAGGTATTTCTCCCCACCCCGTCCGGCCTCCGGGTGCCGATGCGGGAGATCGCGCTCTCGGGCGGCGAGCCGCCGCTCCGGGTCTACGACACCAGCGGCCCGCAGGGTGTCCCCGCCACGGTCGGGCTGCCGCCGGTGCGCCGGCGCGCGGCGGCCGCCGGCGGCGCGCCGATCACGCAGCTGGCCCTTGCCCGCCGCGGCGAGATCACGCCGGAGATGGAATTCGTGGCGGTCCGCGAAGGGCTCGAGCCCGAGTTCGTGCGCAGCGAGGTGGCGCGCGGCCGGGCGATCATCCCGGCCAACATCAACCACCCCGAGCTCGAGCCGATGGCGATCGGCCGGAACTTCCTGGTCAAGATCAACGCCAACATCGGCAACTCGGCCGTGAGCTCGTCCATCGAGGAGGAGGTCGAGAAGCTGCGCTGGGCGACGCTCTGGGGCGCCGACACCGTGATGGATCTCTCGACCGGGAAGAACATTCACGAGACCCGCGAGTGGATCGTCCGGAACTCCCCGGTGCCGATCGGCACGGTGCCGATCTACCAGGCGCTGGAGAAGGTGGGCGGGGTGGCCGAGGACCTCACCTGGGAGGTGTACCGCGACACGCTGGTCGAGCAGGCGGAGCAGGGGGTGGACTACTTCACGGTGCACGCGGGCGTCCTGCTCCGCTACGTGCCGCTCACCGCGCGCCGCGTCACCGGCATCGTGAGCCGGGGCGGGTCCATCATGGCGCGGTGGTGCCTGG
This sequence comes from uncultured Gemmatimonadota bacterium, assembly GCA_946480845.1. Next base: position 12,638 of record CAMLLJ010000010.1, on the reverse strand, counting down.
CGCACCACCGGGAAAGCTTCCTCTACACCCGCTTCCGCGACATCTGCGAGATCATGGCCGCGTACGACGTGTCGTTCTCCCTCGGCGACGGCCTCCGGCCCGGCAGCATCGCGGACGCCAATGACGAGGCGCAGTTCGCCGAGCTGAAGACCCAGGGCGAGCTCAACCGGGTCGCCTGGAGCCACGGGGTTCAGGTGATGAACGAAGGGCCGGGGCACATCCCGATGCACCTGATCCGGGAGAACATGGAGAAGCAGCTCGAGTGGTGCGACGAGGCGCCGTTCTACACCCTGGGGCCGCTCACCACCGACATCGCCCCCGGCTACGACCACATCACCAGCGCGATCGGCGCCGCGATGATCGGGTGGTACGGCACCGCGATGCTCTGCTACGTGACGCCGAAGGAGCACCTCGGCCTCCCCAACCGCGACGACGTGAAGGCGGGCGTGATCGCCTACAAGATCGCGGCCCACGCTGCCGACCTCGCCAAGGGCCACCCGCGCGCTCGCGAATGGGACGACGCGCTGAGCCGCGCCCGGTTCGACTTCCGCTGGGAGGACCAGTTCAACCTCGCGCTCGACCCGGTCACCGCGCGCGCCTATCACGACGAGACGCTTCCCGCGCCCGGCGCCAAGGTGGCGCACTTCTGCTCGATGTGCGGGCCGAAGTTCTGCTCGATGCGCATCTCCCACGACATCCGCGCCCAGGCCGAGGCGGGAATGCAGGAGAAGGCGCGCGAGTTCCGCGAGACCGGCGGGGAGCTCTACGTGCCGGCCCCGCTCGGCTAGGCGAGCGCGGTGGCGCCCGGGCGATCGCCCTCTCCTCGCTGCCACGCGCGCCACCACGAAACGCCCACCACCGCGACCAGGATCGCCGCCACCAACCCCGCGTTGATGGCCAGCCAGGTCACGAAGTTCCGGTGCAGGCCCGCTTCGAGCAGCGCCGGACGGTGCCCGAGCAGCTGGAACGGTACCCGCACGAAGACCAGCACCACCGCGAGCTCGGCCACGACCCGCGCCGCGCGGGGCAGCGATGCCCAGCGTCCCTGGACCAGCGCCGCCATGTGGGCCAGTGCGGAAAGCACCAGGGCGCCCTGGAGGATGATCGCGTTGATCACCACGCCGTCCCGGAGCAGCGGCTGGAGCGACCCGGGCGCGCGGGCGACCCCCTCGCGGGCCGCGCCGCCGACGGCGCCGACGATCACCAGCACCACCGCCGAGACCACCAGTGCGGCCAGTGAATCGAACCGCGATGCCCGCTGGCCGGGGTGGGGGACGGCGAGCGTGCGGGGGTCCCAGGGCGCGTCGGCCGGCGTCGCCTGCGCGGGGACCCGCACTTCGGCCCGCTGGAGCCAGGCGAAGCCGGCCACGATCACGACCAGCGCGGCCAGCGTCGCACGGAAGGCATAGCCAAGCGTCGTCATCAGCAGGTCGCCGGCGCGGAAGCCGGCGAAGCCGCCCAGCATCAGCGTGATGGCGAAGCCCGCCGCGCTCGCGGCCACGATGGTGACGAGCGCCAGCCGGAGCACCCGGCGGAACAGCGGAAAGAGCTCCGGGCCGATCAGGTACCAGCGGTTGGGCTGGTACCCCGACGCCATGCGCTCCGGGGCGCCCAGGGCAGCGAGCACGGAGATGACGTCCTCCTCGCTCCCGGCATCGGCGCCGCGCGCCTCCAGCGCATCGTGGATCGAGGCGCGCAGCTCGGCCTCGACGTCCTTGCGCCGCGACGGGTGCAGCCGCTCTCCCACCGACCTGACGTAGCTCTCGATCAGTTCCATCTCAGCCTCCGCTCCTGGTCCTGAGCAGCCCGTTCACCACCGCGGTCATCTCCTGCCACTGGTCCCTGAGGGCCGCCCGTGCCTGGCGGCCGGCGTCGGTCAGCGTGTAGTACTTGCGCGGACGCGAGCCCTCGACGCTCCACTCCTCCGCCAGCAGCCCCTGCTCCTGCAGCCGGCGGAGGAGGGGGTAGAGGGTGCCCTGCTCGATCTCCATGCCGAGCTCCGCCAGCCGCTGCTGCAGCTCGTAGCCGTAGCCCGGCTGGTCCAGCTGGCTCAGGCAGGCGAGGACGATCACCCCGCGCCGGAGTTCCAGCGTGAGCTTGTCCATGACGTCTGCCGGGGGTGCGTCGGCGGCCCGGACCGCGGGGGGCTTGACCATGTAACTCACAATAGTGTGTAGGGTCATAATAGTGTGTGTCACACACTATGTCAAGGCGCGGGGTGGGACGACCCGCGGTGTGGTCGCGCCGGCCACTCCGATGTGATGGCACCCACCGAGAACGCGCCCCGGTCGTGCCACCTTGCAGAACCTTTGCGAGGAGCGACAATGAAGGCGAGCGAACTGATGACTCCGCAGCCGGCCTGCTGCACGCCTGGCGACTCGATCCAGGACGCGGCGCGGCAGATGGATTCCTATGACGTCGGCTCGCTGCCCGTGATCGAGGGCGGCGACAACACCCGCATCGTCGGCATCGTGACCGACCGCGACATCGCGGTGCGCGCGGTGGCTGCCGGGCGCTTCGACGCCCGGGTGGCGGACGTCATGTCCCCCAACCCCAGCACCGTGCGCGAGGACGACGACGTCGGGATGGTCTCGCGGCTCATGGCGGAACAGCAGGTGCGGCGGATCCCGGTCGTGAACGCGAAGGGCGCGGTGGTGGGGATGATCGCGCAGGCGGACCTGGCGCTCAGGGACGGGCCGATCGGCGATCGCGAGGTGGGGCAGGTGGTGGAGCGGATCTCGGAGCCGGAGGGAGCGGGCGCCCGTTCCGCGCGGAGCTGACGCCCTCGGGCGTCAGGCCACCTCCTCGCACGACTCCGCGCAGCGGCGGCACTGGGCGGCGCACTCGGTCATGACCGGGTCGCCGCCGGCCAGGCGCTCGCAGTCGGCGGCGCAGGCGCGGCAGATCTGGGCGCACGCCCAGCAGATGAGGCCGTAGCGGGCCGAGCCGCGCCGCAGCACGGCCTCGCTCGTCCGGCAGATCTCGGCGCAATCCAGCAGCAGGTTGATGTGCACCGCCTCGGCATGGCGGCCGCCGAGCTCGAGGCAATGCGTCGCCGTGCGGGTGCAGATCTCGAAGCTTCGCGCGCATTCCTCCGCGCAGTGCTCGATCGCCCCGGGGGCGCGCACCATCGTTGCAGGATTCAATCGGCCTCCTCGGTGAACGTCGCCCCGCGGGCGCTGATGAACGATACGGACCGCACGTCCGCGATGTCGTGACGGTGGTCACCCCGCGACACCAGGCCAAGGACCCGCATGCCACCCCGATCCCGGCGGAGGACCCTGATGTGGATCGTGCTCGCAGTCCTCGGCAGCGCGCTGCTGCTGCTCGTCGTCCTCAACCTGACGAGCGGCGAGAAGAAGATCGAGCACGAGATCCGCCCGCTCTACGGCGTGGGCGAGCCGCAGTTCGTGCGCTCGATGGGGGTCCTGCTCGGCCCGGCCATCGTCGGCGGGAACCGGGTCACGGCGCTGCAGAACGGCGACGAGATCTTCCCCGCGATGCTGGAGGCGATCCGCGGCGCCACGCAGACCATTTCGTTCGAGACCTACATCTACTGGTCCGGACGGATCGGCCGGGAGTTCGCCGAGGCGCTGGCGGCGCGGGCTCGGGCGGGGGTTGAGGTCCACGTGCTGCTCGACTGGGTGGGCGCCGGCAAGATGGATGACGAGCTGCTCGACCTCATGGTCGATGCCGGCGTCGAGGTGCTCAAGTACCACCCGCTGCGCTGGTACAACCTCGGGCGGCTCAACAACCGGACCCACCGGAAGCTGCTCGTCGTGGACGGCCGCGTGGGCTTCACCGGCGGCGTAGGCATCGCCGACGAATGGCTCGGCAACGCCCAGGACCCCGACCACTGGCGCGACTCGCACTACCGGGTCGTGGGCCCGGCCGTCGCCCAGATGCAGGCCGCGTTCATGGACAACTGGATCAAGACCAACTCGCTGGTCCTCCACGGCGAGGCGTACTTCCCGGCGATCGACACCGCGGGACCGCACCTGGCGCAGGTCTTCACCAGCTCGGCGGGGGAGGGAAGCGAGAGCGTCCGGCTCATGTACCTGCTCTCGATCGCGAGCGCACGGAAGAGCATCCGGCTCTCCGCGTCGTACTTCGTGCCCGACAGCCTGTCGGTGGAGACGATCGTGAGCGCGCGCGAGCGCGGGGTGGAGGTCGAGATCATCGTGCCGGGCGGGCACATCGATTCCAAGGTCACGCGGAAGGCGTCGCGCGGGCTGTGGGGCCCGCTGCTGGAGGCGGGGGTGAAGATCTACGAGTTCCAGCCCACCATGTACCACTGCAAGGTGATGATCGTGGACGACGCCTGGGTCTCGGTCGGGTCCACCAACTTCGACAACCGCTCCTTCAGCCTCAACGACGAGGCCAACCTCAACATCCTGGACCCGGAGTTCGCGGCGGCGCAGTCGAAGGTCTTCGAGGCCGACCGCGCCCGCTCGCGCGAGATCACCCTCGAGGCGTGGCGCCAGCGCCCCTGGCAGGAAAAGGTGAAGGAGTGGGCCGCCGGCCTCCTCCGCTCCCAGCTCTAGGCTGCGCGCCTGGTCCCTGACCCCTAGTCCCCGATCCCTGACTCCAGCGCCAGCCGCGTCAGCCCCGCGACCGTCCGAATCCCCAGCTTCCGCATCAGGCTCTCGCGGTGGGTCTCGACGGTGCGCGACCCGATCCCCAGCTCCGCCGCGATCTCCTTGTTGGTGCGGCCGCGCGCGATGCCGCGGAGCACGTCGCGCTCGCGCGGCGTGAGTGCCGCGAGCGCGCCGGCCGGTTCCAGTGCTTCGGCCGGTGCCGTGAAGTAACGCTCGCCCCGGTGCACCGCCCGCACCGCCTGCCGGAGCTCGGCCGCGGCCGAGTCCTTGCGCAGGTAGCCCTGCGCGCCGGCGCGCTCGCTCTCGCGCACGTACTCGGGATTGTCGTGCATGCTGAGCATCAGCACCGCGGCGCCCGGCGCGGCCTGGGCGATTCCCGCGACCGCGCCGAGCCCGGAGCCGCCCGGCATGGTGATGTCGAGCACCACGACGTCCGGCTGGTGCGCGGCCGCCAGCGCGATGGTGTCCGCCGCCGTGGCCGCCTCGGCCACCACGAGAAAGCCCGGCTCGCCGCCCAGGACGCCGCGGATGCCTTCGCGTACGACCGCGTGGTCGTCGGCCACGAGCACGCGGATCGGGGGCGCGCTCAACGGACCTCCCGCGCCGTGGCACCGGCCGCCACGCCGAGCGGCAGCGAGACCCGCACCGTGACGCCTGCGCCCGGTGCACCGGCCACCTCGACCGCGCCGCCCAGCGCGGTGATCCGCTCCTTCATCCCGCGGAGCCCCAGCCGGTCGGGGTGATCGAAGCCGCCGCCGGCGCCGTTCCCGTCGTCGCGCACCGTCAGCATGAGCGCGCCGGCATCCTCCTCCAGCCGGACCGACACCGCCGAGGCGCCCGCATGGCGCACGACGTTGGTGAGCGCCTCCTGCACGGCTCGGTAGAGGGCCAGCTCGGCGTCCTCCGCGAGCGGCGGCAGTGCCGGCGGCGCATCGAGTGACGTGCTGATGCCGCTGCGCGAGCCGATGTCCGCGACCAGCGAGCGCACCGCCGGCAGGAGCCCGAGGTCGTCGAGCAGCGAGGGCCGGAGGTCGTTCACCACGTTCCTGATGCTCCGGATGCCGGCATCAACGAGGCCGAGGGCATGGTCGAGCCGCCCGGCATCGTGCGGGGCGAGCCCGTCGCGGAGCGTCACCAGCTCCATCTTGACGGCGCTGAAGACCTGCGCGGTCTCGTCGTGCAGCTCCCGCGAGAGGCGCCGGCGCTCGGACTCGTGCTGCGCCACCATGCGGGAGGAGAGCCGCTCGAGGTCGTGGCGGCGCGCTTCGAGCCGCCGGTACAGGTCGGCGTTCTCCAGCGCGGCCCCCACCTGCTGGCCGAGGGCCAGCAGGAACCGGTCGTCGAGGGCGGTGAAGGGATCGCGGGCGTCACCGACCAGCAGCAGCGCGCCGGTGGCCTCGCCGCCGCGGAAGATGGGCAGGGCCGCGGCGAAGGCGCTCGACGCGCCGTCTCCCGAGGAGCGGGGCCGCCCGGCGCGGAGCGCACCCGCGATCGCCTCGGCGTGGATCCCCTCCGGTGCGGCGCCGGTCCACGCCGCGCAGGCGCCGGCGCCCGCGGTGAACCCGTGGTCCCTGAGGTAGAGCGCGGTGCCGCGCACGCCCGGGAGCGTGAGGGGCCGCTCGAGGATGAGCGCGGTCACGTCGCCGCCGGAGGCGCCCCGCTGCAGGTCGCCGGACAGCGCGCTCAGGGCGTCGAGCCCGCGTCCCAGGTCGTCGAGCACCAGCATCAGGATCCCCGCGCCCACGGCCAGCTCGAAGAGCACGTCGAGGTAGTAGCCCCACGGCGCCCAGGCGCCCTGGGCGCGGAGGAAGGGATAGTCGAGATGGTGCAGGGCCCAGAGCATGAGCGCCGCCGCGAGGATCGCGGCGCCGGTGGCGCCCACGCGGCGCCGGTGCTGCAGGAAGGCGAGCCCGCTCCAGAAGGTGGCGAAGCTCAGGAAGAGCACCATCGGCAGCGCGGCCAGCAGGAAGCGGTCGAGCCGGTAGATGGCGATCCACGACCAGGCGGGCGGGAAGAGCACCGCGGCGACGTAGAGCGGCCGGAAGCGGACGCCGCGCGAGAACACCAGCGCCGACCAGAGCAGCGCCAGCGCCGTCCAGCCGGTGAGCACCTGGTGCGCGAACAGGAGACCGCGCTCGGCGGTGAGCAGGAAGGCGATGATCGCCCCCACCCGCGCCACGTACAGCGACCAGGCGAGCGTCCACCAGGCGAACCATGGCTTCCGGTAACGGCGCGCGAGGACGCCGCAGAGCGCCGCGAGGCCGGCGGTGATGACGGCCTGGAGGAGCGCGGCGTCGAGCTCGAGGGCGTTGGTGACCGGGAGCGGTACGCTGACCTGCATGGGCCAAAGCTAACGCCGCCCCTCGCCACCGCCGCGCGCGCGAGCTTAAATTGCAGCCGCGCCGGGCAGCCCGGCGCCCGCCATGACGATCGCCGCCACTCTCGCCACAGGATGTCGTGACCGTCTTCACTGACGCTTTCGAGCGGCTCGTGCTCCTCCTTCGCGAAGGACCCGGCGACCTGCGCGCGCACGGCGCGGCGGCGGCGCTGGCCGCGGAAATGGTCGCGGACCTGGGGGAGCGCGTGGAATCGGGCGTCGAGGGCTCCGCCATCCCCGCCGGGGACACGCTGCAGGGCCGGATGCTCGCCCGCGCCGTGGACTGGATCGAGGTGGATGCCGGCGCCTCGCTCGAGGACCTCGCCGACGTGGCCCGGGCACTGGCCAGCGACGAGGAGCCGATCCCGCACACCCGCTCGGTCCGCGCCTCGCTCATCCCGCTGCCCATCTTCGAGCCCGCGCCGGTGCTCCGCTCGCTCACGCCCGCGCACGGCATGATGGGGATCGGCCGCGAGCCGGACGACCTGGACGCCGAGCTCGAGCGGCTCACCCGGCGCATCGGCGACGCGGTCCAGCGGCGGTCCTGGGGCGAGGCGGTGGAGTACGGGCAGGCGCTCATCGCCTATGCCGATGCCTCGCCGGTGGAGCGGCGGACGCGGATGCTGGCCGGCCGCCGCGTGCTGCCCCGCCCGGCGCTCGAGGCGATCCTCGATCATGCGCTCCGCCACCCCGAGGACCAGGCCCGCGCCGCCGAGCTGCTGGCGCGGATCGGGCCGGAGGGACACGAGGTGATGGTGGACGGCGTCGCGGCCAGCGAGTCGCTCGCCGCACGGAAGTTCCTGCACGACGCGCTCGGCCGGACGCCGGACGCCTATCCGCTCATCGCGCCGCTGCTCGCGCGCTCCGCCCCGCACCAGGTGCGCCACGGGGCGATGCTGCTCGGCCGGCTCGGCGACCCGCGCGGGATCCCGGCCCTCGCCGAGGCGCTCCGCCATGCCGATGCCGGCGTGCGCCGCGAGGCGGCCCGCGCGCTGGCGCGGCACGACGATCCGGTGGCGCGTGCGGCGCTGACCGAGGGGCTGGCGCATCCGTCGGCGGTGACCCGGAGCGACGTCGCCTCGGCCATCGGCATCGGCGGGCGTACCGCGCTCGCGCCCGCGCTGATGGCGGCGTTCCGGACCGAGAAGGAAGGGGGGAGCCGCCGGGCGATGGCGAGCGCGGCGGCGCGCCTGAGCACGCCGGCCGCGCTGGAGGAGCTGGTGCAGGTGGGGCTCTCCCGCCGGGGCCTGCTCCGGCGGGACGGCTATCCGCTCGAGGTAAGGCTGGATGCCGCCGCGGGCCTCGCGGCGGCCAACACCCCGGCGTCGCGCCGGTGCCTCGACCGGCTGGCCCGCGACGCCGACCGTCCCGTCCGCGAGGCCGCCGACCGCGCCCTCAGCGTCCGGCGGACCAGCGGGCGGGGCGGCTAGCGGCTACGACTCGATGCGGTGGATGTCGAACCCGTCGATGTGCAGGTCGAGGTTGTGGTTGACCCGGAAGCCGACGATGCCGCTCGGGTCGAATGCCGCGGGATCCATGGAATGGACCACCTGGCCGTTGACCGAGAAGGTCACCTTGTCGCCGCTCGCCTTGCCGTCCACCTCCAGCTTGTTCACCGACTTCCCGTCAGCGCCGGGCTTCTGGATCGCCGCGTGATCCACCCACCCCTCGGTGATGTTCTTCGTCTCGGCGCCGTCCCGCTGCTTGATCAGGTACTTCCCGTCCTGCCGGACCAGGAAATAGACGTAGTGCTGGCCGGCGCCCTTCAGGTCCTTGCCGCCGACGATGAAGCCGTAGCCCTCGGCGTGCGCGGCCGGCTTCGTCTGGGTGAAGGTGGCGAGGGTATGGAAGCGGCCGTCCACCTGGTCGGCGTCGCGCCAGAGGATGAGGGCCGGGCCCACGGTGACGTGGTAGCCCTTGCCCATGGGGGCGAACTTGACGTTGGTCGTGGCCGCGTCACGATCGGTCCGCCAGCTCCAGCCGGCCGGGAGCGTCCCGCCGCCGGCGACGGCCTTGTCGGGATCGGACGCGGCAGCCGTCTGGGCGGCCAGCGGGGCGGCCGCCAGGGCAGCGGCGGCCAGGAGAGCGAGGGTACGCATCTGATACACTCCAGGGGTTGAAGGTCGAACTCGGACAGGATAAGCTAATGGCCGCTCTGGCCGGCAGCTTCGGCGCCTCCAACCGTGGGAGACGACAATGCTCTACTGGTTTGGACTCCTTTTCGCCATCATCGGGGCGTCGGCCATCATCTTCGCCCTGACGTTCGTGACCCTGGTGATCGGGGGCCTCGTGAACGGCATGGTGGCGCTCATGTCCGGTCCGCTCATCGACCGGATCGTCAACCGGCGCGAGCGGAGTGTCAGCCGGGCGTAGCCCCATCCGCCGGCCCGCCATGTTCGGCACCTTCGGGCTGGCTCGCGGCGCGGAGCGCGCCGTCGTAGTTCACCTGCAGGCTCCCCATCAGCTCCCTGAGCCCCCGGACCTTCATCTGGAGGCCGCCGCCCCGGCGGCTGATCGTGCTCATCAGGCCGCAGGTCTCGGCCAGGCCGCCGAGGCTCAGCGCCTGCGCGTTGGCCCGGATCTCGTCGAGCTGCCGGCCCAGCCCGCGCACCGTCGCCTCGTCCGCCTTGAGCGACGCCATCAGCTCCACCGTGTGCTTGATGCGCGAGAACTTGGGCGGGAGCGTCTGCAGGTAGGCGAGCTGCGCCTGCTGGCGTGCCGAAAGTTTGAGGGCCATCGTCCTAATCTACCTGCCCGGCTGCCGGCGGGGACCAGCCCTGCCCGCCGGTCCCGGGACCGTTTCCGGCTGAAACCGGGTTCCGCGACGGGTCGTATGACCGCCAGCGGCCGCACGTTGTCCGCATTCTCCTGCTACGGGTCCCGATGAAGCTCTCCGACCTTTCCATCCAGCGGCCGGTCCTCGCCAGCATGATGAGCGCCGCGCTCATCCTGTTCGGCGTGATCGGCTACCGGCAGCTCTCCGTCCGCGAGTTCCCGGACGTGGACCCGCCGATCATCTCGGTGCAGACGCTGCTCCCGGGCGCAAACCCGCAGGTCGTCGAATCGGCGATCACCGACATCCTGGAGGAGGAGCTGAGCACGGTGCCGGGGATCCGCACCCTCACCAGCTCCAGCGCCGAGCAGTTCAGCAACATCACCATCGAGTTCAACCTCGAGCGCGACGTGGACGACGCCGCGCAGGACGTGCGCGACCGGGTCTCGCGCGTGCGCGGCCGGCTGCCCCAGGACATCGAGGAGCCGGTGATCGCCAAGCAGGAGGCCGACGCCCAGCCGTTCATCTTCATGGCGCTCAAGTCGCCCAGCATGTCGCTGCTGCAGCTCTCGGACATCGGCGAGCGCATCGTGAAGCCGCGCCTCCAGAGCCTGCCGGGCGTGGGCCAGGCCGCCATCTACGGCGAGCGGCGCTACTCCATGCGGGTGTGGCTCGACCCCGCCGAGCTGGTGGCGCGCGGCATCACGGTGCAGGACGTCGAGGCGGCGATCCGCTCCCGCAACGTGGAAGTGCCGGCCGGCCGCATCGAGAGCGAGCGGCGGGAGTTCTCGGTGCGCTCGCTGGGCGAGCTCAAGACGCCGGAGGAGTTCCGCAACCTCACGGTCTCCAATACCGGCGGCCAGCTGGTCAAGCTGGCGGACCTGGGCACCGTGGAGCTGGGCCCGGAGGACGAGCGCAGCGTGCTGCGCTACAACGGCACCGCCGCGGTGGCCGTCGGGGTCATCCGCCAGTCCAAGTCCAACCTCATCGAGGTGGCGGACGCGATCCACGCCGAGCTGCCGCGCATCCAGGCGGCGCTGCCGGCGGGCGTGACGCTGGAGGTGGCCTTCGACGGCTCCGACTTCGTCCGCCGCTCGATCACCGAGGCGCAGGAGACGCTGCTCATCGCGGCCGGCCTGGTCATCGTGATCATCTTCCTGTTCCTCAGGAACCTGCGGGCCACGATCATCCCGGGCCTGGCGATTCCCACGTCCATCATCGCGACCTTCGCGGTGATGTACTTCCTCGGGTTCTCCATCAACAACGTGACGCTGCTCGCGCTCACGCTGGCCATCGGCATCGTGGTGGACGACGCCATCATCGTGCTGGAGAACGCCTACCGGCACCAGGAGGAGCTGGGGGAGGACCCGGTCACGGCGGCCACCAACGGCACCCGCGAGATCGCCTTCGCGGTCATCGCGACCACCATCGCGCTGGTGGCGGTGTTCACGCCGCTGGCGTTCCTCCAGGGCAACACCGGCCGGCTCTTCAACGAGTTCGGCATCGCGGTGGCCGGCTCGGTGGTCATCTCGGGCTTCGTGGCCCTCACCCTGACGCCGATGCTCTGCGCCCGGATCCTGCGGGTGCCCAAGAGCCACGGTGCGGCCTACAAGGCGCTCGAGCGCGGGTTCGACAACGTGTCGTCCGGGTACGCCCGGCTGCTGCGCTCGGCGGTCACCCGGCCGATGGTCGTCATCGCCGGCGCGCTCGTCCTGCTGGTGCTCGCCGCCGTCACCTTCCGCGCGCTGGACCGCGAGTTCATCCCGCCGGAGGACCGCGGCTTCTTCGTCGCGTTCATCATCGCGCCGGAAGGGGCCACGGTCGGCTACACCGACGAATACCAGAAGCAGATCGAGGCGATCCTCGCCCGCACCGAGGACGTGGACGGCTACTTCAGCATCATCGGGTTCGGCGGGCGGGTGAGCCAGGGCATCATCTTCGTCCGGCTCAAGGAGCTCGAGGAGCGGGACCGCACCGTGCAGGAGGTGATCGGCGAGGTGCAGGGGCAGTTCTTCGGCGTGCCGGGCGTGATGGCCTTCGCCAACAACCCGCCGGCCTTCGGCGGCTTCGGCAGCCCGGTGCAGTTCGTGGTGCAGAACAGCAACTTCGATTCGCTCAGGCAGGCGCTCGACACGATGGTCACCCGCGCCCGGATGATTCCGGGACTGATCAACATCGACACCGACCTGCGCATCAACAAGCCGGAGCTGGCCGTGCGCTTCGACCGCGACCGCGCCGAGGACCTCGGCGTGCCGGTGCGCGACGTGGCGTCCACCTTCCAGACCCTGCTGGGCGGGCGGCGGGTCAGCACCTACACCCAGAACAACAAGCTGTACGACGTGATGGTGCAGCTCCGCCCCGCCGACCGCGCCACGCCGTCCGACATGAGCGCCCTCTACGTGCGCGGCAACGACGGCCAGCTCATCCAGATGTCGGCGCTCACCCGGGTGGCCGAGGAGGTCGGCCCGCAGGCGCTGCTGCACTTCAACCGGGTGCGCTCCTTCACGCTGAGCGCCAACCTGGCGCCGGGCTTCACCCTCGGCTCCGCGCTCGACTCGCTCAACACGCTCGCCGCCGACATCCTGCCGGCGGGGAGCACCACCGCGCTCGCCGGCGAGTCCCGCGAGCTCGAGGAGAGCGGCTCGGCGCTCTACTTCGCCTTCGGCCTGGCGCTGCTGGTGGTGTTCATGGTGCTCGCGTCGCAGTTCGAGTCGCTGGTGCACCCGTTCACAGTGCTCCTCGCGGTGCCGCTCGCCGTCACCGGTGCGCTCTTCATGCTCTCGCTCACCGGCTCGACGATCAACCTGTACAGCCAGATCGGCATGATCCTGCTCATCGGGCTGGTGACCAAGAACGGAATTCTTCTGGTGGAATACACCAACCAGCTGCG
>CAMLLJ010000009.1 GCA_946480845.1 uncultured Gemmatimonadota bacterium | reverse complement strand
CAGTCCGGTGCACGTCCCGGATCGCGTCACTGCGCACCGAGCCCAGCGACAGCGCGCCCGCCGTGGCGGCCGCCATGGCCGCGTGCAGGTTCGCGTAGAAGTGGCCGGCCTGCACCACGTCAGGCCGCCAGGACCGGAACCGCGCCGCGAGCGCCGCGGCCCGCAGGACCGGATTGGCATGCCGGCCAACCCAGTACGGCTGCACCCCGATTTCGGCGAGCGCCGACTCGTAGAACTCACCGCGGGTCAGGCTGAACACCTGCACGTCAGCGCCATCGGCCTTGAGCGCACGGACCATGTAGACGAATTGCTTCTCCGCGCCGCCGCGCGCCAGGGTCCCGGCGACCATCGCGACGCGAAGCGGGCCTCTGTCCCGGGTCATGCGTTCGCGTCCCTCGTCGGCCGGCCCCAGGCGGCCGTGCAGCGCTGCCCGACTTCCGCTGCCCAGGCTTCGAGCGTCCGGCCTTCGACATGAGCGCGGCACCTTGCGCGCATCGCGCGCCAATCGATCGCCCCCGATGTGAGGATCTCCCGCAACCGGCCGGCCAGCGCCGGCGCATCGCCTGGCGCGGTGAGCCAGCCTCGCTCACCGTCCGCGCCGATCACCGAGCGGGCCGCGCCGACGTCGGAGGATACCACCGGCAACCCGTGCGCCATCGCGTCGAGCCATGCCTTGCTGAACCCTTCGGTGCGCGAAGGCTGCACGCAGAGGTCGGCGGAGCGAAAGGCCTCACCCAGCGCGGCCCGGTCGAGCTGGCCGGCAAAGGTCACGACATCTGCGATACCGAGTGCCGTGGCCTGCCGCTCGAGCGAGGCCCGCTCCGGCCCGTCGCCGCAGATCCGCACCACCGGCATCGGCTGGAGCCCCTCGCGCCGCAGCAGCGCCATTGCATCGAGCAGGACGGCGACCCCCTTTTCGGGTGAGAGGCGCCCTGCGTAGATGAGACTCGGCGGGTTGCGGAGCGCCGCGTGCGTCGCCGGCCGGATCGCGGCCAGCTCGGCGCCGGTCAGGGCCGTGGAGAAGATCCACGAGACGCCGGGCGCGGGTGGCACCGGGCCCTCGCCGGTCACCAGCATCACGTTCCTCCCTCCGGCGAACCGGCGGATGCAGGCGCGGGTGACCCGGTTCATCAGGGTCGTCTCGTCATCGTCGGTCCAGGATCCCCCGTAGCGCGCGAGCAGCGGTTTCCGCAGGCGGAGTGCCGTGAGCAGCCCCAGGAGGGAGATGTCGCCCGGCAGCGGGACGTGCACGGCGTCAGCGCTCCGGAATGCGTCGGCGAGCGCCCCCAGGTAATAGCGCAGGTGCGTGGCGATCGACCACTTGCGCCGCACGTCCGCGCCGGACGGGGAGCGCAGGGCGATGACGGAGGCCGCCGCCGGCAGCGGACTCCCGCCGGCACGCGGCGCCCCCGCAACGACCACCAGCGTCATCGAGTCGAAGATGGAGGCGAGCCCCTCCATCTGTCGCGGAAACCCGCCGCTCGACATCCAGCGGCCGTCCGCGGCCTGCCAGCATTCCTTGTGCGATGCGACGCAGAGCCGCATGCGAGCTACGCCAGCTCCCTGGGGAGCGCGACGCGGAGGCGCCCCGCATCGCGCAATGCCGCGATGTGCGCGAGTAGCGGCGCGAGATGCCGTTCGTCCTGCGCGTTGCCCGCGTGCAGCGAATGCGGATGTCCGTACAGCACCGCGATGCCCCCACGCCGCGCGCAGCGGTCGACCATTGCCCGGCTGGGCGCGCCGAAACCTGCCGCCGTGTTGAGCCGGAGGCAGGCCAGCCCGCCGATGCGGGTAAGCTGCACCGGCCGCTCGAAGCTCCGTCCCAGGGCGCGCTCGGCGAGCTGCCATGGGAGTGCGCGGTAGCTGACCCGGGCCATACGATAGCCCGCCTGGGCTAGTTCACCGCAGAGCCGGGCAAGCCCGATGCGGCCGCGGGGCACCTCGCGGCGTTCCGACCAGCTTGGCGCCAGGCGCGCGGGAAGGTCGAAGGGCTGGTTGAACGGCGGAACAAACGTCGTTACCGGGGCTCCGATGCAATCCTCGAGCGCCGCCCGGCTCCGGACCAGCGTATCGCGCAACGCGGCGATGCCGATGCCGGGCAGCCATTCGTGCCGGTGCGAGTGGCTGGCGACCTCGTGCCCGGCCGCATGAATGGCGCGCACCTGCAGGGCATCGTGATACGGCCGCTCGCCTGCCTCCGCGGCGGCACCGACCACGGCGAAGCAGGCGGGGATCCGGTGCTCGGCATGCAGCGCCATGACGCGGTCGGTGCACTCGAACTCGTCCCGCCCCCACGCCGATGGGCCGGCGGCCCCGCGAGACCGATCGGCTCCCCACTGCGTGTCGTAGTCCCAGAACATCACCACCGTGGGGGTCGCCGTCACGCTTCGATGCCCTCGCGCTCCAGCCAGAGGCCGAGCACCGTAAGGTCGTACAGTCGATTGGCGAGCAGGCGCAGCTCGAAGCGTCTCGTCGGGACATTCGCGCCGGCGGCGTACCGCCCGATCAGGGTCTCGAGCGCGTCGGCGCGGAATCCGGCGCCGGCCAGCGCCGGCACGATACCGCGGTCCCGCCACAGCGCGCCGAGCCCCCGCTGCATCCAGGCATCGACCGGGAAGCTGAACCCCTTCTTGGGACTGGGCCGCGCCAGGCTGGGCACCAGCGCCTCCGCTACCGCGCGCAACGGCTGCTTCCCGCTCCCCTCGACCTCTCGCCGCTCGAGCGGAAGCTCCGCACCGAACGCCAGCATATCGTTGGCGAGCATCGGCACCCGGACTTCGAGGCCATGCAGCATCGACATCCGGTCCACCTTGAACAGGGAGTCACACGGCAGATCGACCAGCATGAAGAAGCGGATCTGCTGCTCGGCGAACCCGCCGGTGGCGCCTTCGCCGACGAGGTCGCGGATCGCGGGAAAGGACTGGTCACCGGCAGGAAACAGGCGGGCGTGCTGGGCAGGCTCGAGCAGCGACCGGAGCACGCCGGGCTCCCACCGCCGTGCCCACTCGATGACCAGCCCGGCCCCATCGCGCAGTGACAGCCGCGCGTACTTGCCGCTGCGCCGGACCACATCGGGCCCGGCCGCCGGCAGCGACGCGAGCGCACGCCTCAGCGGCATCGGGAGGCGCTGCAACCGGCGGGCAAAGCGCTGCTTCCGGATGCCCGCATAGCCGAGGAAGAGCTCATCGCCCCCATCCCCGCTCAGGGCGACCTTCACCTGCTCGCGCGCACTCCGGCACAGGATGTACATCGAGAGCGCGCCATTGTTCCCGAACGGCTCCGTGAGGCCGTCGAGCAGGTGTTCCCAGGCGCCGGTCGAGAACGGCAGGGCCCGTCCCTCGACTTCGGCGTGATCGGTCCCGATGCTGCGGGCGGTGGCCCTGGCGCGCTCGGTCTCGTCCATCACCGAGCCCTCGAGCCCGAACGTCATCGAATGCAGCGTGCCGCCATGCGCAGCCCGGGCCTGCTGGGCGAGCGCCGTGACGGTGGCCGAGTCGAGGCCGCCACTCAGGAACGAGCCGAGCGGCACGTCCGACACGAGGTGCGACTCGACGCAGGCCGTGAGCCGCTCGCGGAGCGCGTCCTCCGCGGCCGCGGCCGTCGCCAGGCGCTCGTCGGGCCGGTATTCCCAGGCATAGTACTGCGAGAGTCGGAGTTCCCCCTGCCGCCATTCGGCCAGCGTCCCCGGCGCCAGCTGTGCCACGCCCCGGAGCCACGTCAGCGGATGCACGACAAAGCCGAAATGGAGGAACTGCGCGAGCGCCTGGTGCTCCAGGCGCCGCGGCGTGGCGGGGTGCGCCAGCATCGCCCGGAGGTCGCTGGCGAAGAGCAGGCTGCCCGAGGATGGGTCCCACCAGTAGTACAGCGGCTTGATGCCGATGCGGTCGCGCGCAAGCAGCATCGTGTGCCGGCGCGCGTCGTAGATGCCGAACGCGAACATCCCGTCGAGCCGCTCCACCATCCCTGCCCCATGCTCCTCGTAGAGGTGCACCAGCACCTCCGTGTCGCCCTCGGTCCTGAAGCGATGCCCGCGCGCGACGAGATCGCGGCGGAGCTCCGCGAAATTGTAGATCTCGCCGTTGTACACGACGAGGACCGTGCCGTCCTCGTTCGCCATCGGCTGCCGGGATTTGGCGAGGTCGATGATGCTGAGCCGGGTATGCCCGAGCACGACCGGCGCCTCACCCCGCCACACTGCGGCGTCGTCCGGACCCCGCGCGCCGAGCGCCGCCACCATGCGCTCGACACCCGCCGACGCCGCGTCGGGCGCGACACCGATCCAGCCGGCGATCCCGCACATCAGCGCCCCCGCCGCGTCACGAGGTCCCTCAGGCCGGCCGCATAGCCGCGCAGGTAGGAGCGGCGTTCGGGGGCGCGGTCCCGCACTGCCCCGGCCGTGAGAAAGAGGAGCTCCAGCACGTGCGCATAGCCGAAGCGGGCCACGTCGGCGGCGGAGCGGTCCTGCATCCCGCGGTGAATGCGCCAGTTGTTGAGGACGGTCATGTAGCCAAGCTTCCGTGGGTCGGGGCGCCCGCCCGGCGCATGGAGGTGCAGGACGCGGGCCTCCGGGCACATGAGCAGGGCCCCATGCGCCGCCACGCGCCGGCTGAACTCCAGGTCCTCGCCGTTGCCATAGCCGGTAAGCGCGACATCGAAGCCCGCCGACCTCGCGACCTCGGTCCGCCACATCGTTGCCCCACCCGGCAGCCAGTCGCCGCGGGTGACCGGCGCGCCCGGCCCCAGGAAGGACCAGGGAATCGACATGCCCGAGCGGGTGTATCGTCCCGGTTCAAGGTTGGGCACGACCCGGAGCATCCGGCGGAGCCGCCACTTGGCCGGCGGCGACCGCAGCTCGTTCTCGATCATCGCGGCGACGCCCACCGGCGACGGATGGTGTTCCCGGTGCACGCGCGCCAGGGCACTGAGCGCACCGGGCAGCAGCACCACGTCGTCATCGAAGAACGCGGCAAGCGGAGTCTGCACCGCAGCCAGCGCGATGTTGCGCTGGCGGGTGAGCCCGCGGTCGGCGTCCGCCACCTGGACGTATCGCAGCGGGGCGGCGCCGCTGCGCCCGCCGAGTCCCTCGACCATCCGGGCGGTCTCGTCATCGGGACTGCCGTCGACGACGATGATCTCCGCCGGCTGCTCGGCCTGGCCGGCCACCGATTCGAGCAGCCGCCGGAGCGCGTCCGGACGGCGATAGGTGCAGACGCAGACGGTGAACGCGGGAGCCGTCACGGTCCCCGCCCCTTGCCCGCGGCCGAGCGCGCGATGCGCATGAAGCACGCCGCCATGACGCCGAGCGACAGGCAGGTGATGGTCCAGAGCGGAACGCTCCACCGCTCGGCCTCGGTCAGGAGCGGATTGGGAAGCCGGACCAGCGTCGTGGACAGCGTGCAGATGAGCAGGGCCATGAGTCCGGCGGTGTAGACCTGCTCCGCGACCACCTGGCGCATGACGTAGCCGAAGCACATCGCGGCCACGGCGATCGGGGGCGCCGCAATGAGGAACTGCCGTCCGGCGTCGAGCCCGCCGTTCACGACCAGGGTGACCACGCCTCCGATGCACAGGAGGACCAGGCTCACCCGGATGGCCACGATCGTCCAGCGGTCGCCACCGGCACCCAGCGAGGGCGGGACGAAACTCGTGCCCAGCAGTGCGACGCCGCCCGCAGCCGCGAACCAGAGCCAGTCCCAGGCCGTCGAGATGGAGACGAGGAACTCGACCGGCGTCCGGAAGGGCACGAACTGGCGCAGCGTCGTCTCGTAGAATGCGGAATACCGGTGCAGGCCGTCGCTCCCCAGCGCGGGCAGCAGGCGTGGCAGCAGGAATGCCGCGATGGCCACCCCGATGCCCAGGATCAGGAACAGGGGACGCTCGGCGGACCGGCGCGACCGTGCCAGCAGCACCGTCAGCAGATAGGCGGGCGCGATGAACAGCACCGCCTCCCTTCCCGCCGCCCCCACGGCGACGAAGGCCGCGAACGCCAAGGGCGCTCGCCGCAGGAGAGCATGGAACGCCCCCGTGATCATCAGCAGCGTGAACAGGTCGAGCAGGTATGGATTGTGGAACACGTACAGGAACGACGGCGTCAGCGACAGCGCCACCATGCCCGCCGCGATATCGACCACCGGGAGCGCCAGCCTCCGGCCCACGAGCACCAGCAGCGCCTGCACGCCGACCAGCGACAGGATCGAGATCACCTGCAGCGAGCGCTCCGGGCTGAACGGCAGCTGCTTTGCGATCCATGGCACCAGGACGCGGTACCGGAACGGCACCATCACGCTGGCGGGATCGTCGCCGCGTGCCAGCGCGATGTAATGCATCGCGTCCCCGCGGATCTCGAGGTTGGGATTTCCCGTCCCGTCCTTCCGGGTGAGGATCATCGTCCCGCCCACCAGCAGCGGGATCGCCACGGCGAGGACGATCAGCCGGAGCGCACTCATCCGCGGAACTCCGCGACGGCGCGCGCGAAGAACGCTTCATTCTGCGGGAGCATCACGGTCGAGGAGTACCGCTCCAGCACCCGGCGGCGGCCCTGCTCGCCCAGCCCGGCTGCGAGCTCATCGCTCCGCAGCAGCCGGAGGATGGCCGCGGCAATGGCCTCAGGATCGTCGGGATCGACGAGCAGGCCGTCGATGCCGTCGCGCACCAGCTCCGGGCCCGGCTCGCGAGTCGTGTAGATGGTCGGGCATCCGCGCACCATCGCCTCGAACGGCGCGATCCCGAACGCCTCGGCATAGGAGGGGAAGACCGCGGCGCGCGCCTGCTGCAGTGCGGCAAAGAGCACGTCCCGGGACACATGCCCGTGGAACGTGACGCCCCCCGCGCCGCTCGCCGCGAGCAGGCCCGACAGGTACTCGCGCATCGATCCGCCGCCGTCCGCCGCCGCGTCCTTGCCATAGAGATGCAGCTCGGCGGCAGGCACGGCAGCGACGACCGCGGGCCAGGCGCGGATCAGGGAGACGACGCCCTTCTTTGCAGTGAGCGTGCCGGTGAAGACCACACGGGCCGCGGAGCGGACGACCGGTTCGGCGGGAGCATCGGGTGGCTCGACCGGGTTGTAGAGCACGGTCGCGGGCGGCTTGTGCAGCCGGAAGAGCGCCCGCGTCCGTTCGGCGGTGAACGCGCTGGCCGAGGACCAGTCGTCCACGCGACGGAGCGAGGCGCGCTCGAGCGCGAACGCCATGCGGCCGACCGTGCGGTTCAGTTCACCTGCGAAGAAGGTGGCGGAGCCATTGAGCCGCGCCACCACGGGAACCGGGAGGCGGGGCCATCCCGCGGCCGGGCCGAACCAGTCGGCGACCTCCACGACATCCACCTCACCGGCGCGGGCCCACCGGGCCACCTGGCGGTACACGGCATGCCGGGCCGCAATCCACCCCAGCCGGCCCGCCGGCTCGGTGTGACGCCACACGTCGACGCCTTCATCACGCTCGTGCGCCTGCCCGCCGTAGGAGGCAGGATAGTAGCCGGTCACCCGAACCCCGTGTCCCGCCCTGACCAGTGCGCGCCCCAGCACGCGGGTGAAGGTGCCGAGGCCGCCGTGCGCCCCGGGCGGATACTCGTTGCAGACGAAGCAGATGTTCACGGCAATGGCGCCCCCCGCTGTCCGGCAGAGGCGCTATGGCACACGGGTCGATCCACGAAAGGCGTCATCCTTGTCCACGAGACTCACCAGCCAGGGATCCTCCGGCGCCGGGTCACTGCCATGCAGCCAGAGGGTGACGGGCCGGCGCCGTTCGAAGCCGGCCGCCTCCAGCGCCTCACGCCGGGCGGTGGGGGCGACGGTCTCCACGTAGTCCACATGGCGCTCATTCTCCAGGTGCCAGGCGAGGCCCGCATAGACGGACGCCGCCTGGTGGCGCTCGCGGACGCCGAGGTCGAGGATACGCCCGCGGCGCCTGCCCAGCCGGTCTTCGTCGTGGAGCAGCACCGCATAGCCAGCCGGAGCGGCCAATGCGCCCACCGCGATCAGGCTGGTCGCCGCGACGGGTGCCCGCCGCAGCCAGTCCAGGTAGCCGGCATCGCGCTCGAGTCCGCGGTAGGGCGCCTGGGCCAGCAGCCCGGGCGACGGTGCCCCCTCGACGATCTGGAGCGGCGCCCGCTCGATGCCGGCCGAGCGCAGCCGGCGCTGGACGTGGCCGGCGGCGCGGTAGGCCGCCAGGGGCTTCCGCAGTCCGCGCCGCCGCGGCCACTCGAAGGCGAGCGCGCGCCGCACGCGCAGCCAGGCGTCCCCGACGTGCAGTTCGCGAAACCCGCAGGCGCGATAGTGGCGCGCCGCATCGGGCGTCCCGTCGATGCAGCCAAGCGTAGGGACCAGCTCCGCCGCGCTGCGCAGAAGGGCATGACCGATCCCGCGGCCGCGCGCGCGCGGGGCCTGGTGCCAGTCGGCGATCCACGCCGCCGGCGTGGTTGCCTCGCCATGGCGGAGGCGGAAGGGCATGCAGCCGATGAAGCCGCAGATGCCCGTCGCGTCGACGGACACGACGCCGGCAGGCAGGCCGGTATCCCGGCCTTCGAGGTCGAAGTACTTCCAGCGGTAGAATCGGGTGGCGAACGCGGGATCCCCGGCGAGCGCAGGGTAGACCACCAGCATGTGTGCCACCAGCGCCTCGCAGTCGTCGGGGCGGAGGGGGCGCAGGGTCGGCTCGCTCCGGCCGGATCCCGTCATGCGATCGCTGCTTCCAGCCGGAGCGCCGGCGCCCGGCGCGAGGCACCGTGCCGCGCGGCGCGGAGCACCGACGCCGCGACCCGGTCGGCAGCATGGCCGTCCACGGCACCGCACTCGCGCGCGACCATTGCGCGCCGGCAGGCGGCGTCGCGGCCGGGGTCCTGCAGGGCGCTCACCAACAGCGTCTCCAGCTCGTCCCATCCGTGCGCGACGCGCAGCCCGCCGGCGTCGACCAGCGGGCGATAATGATCGGCGTCGTATTCCTCGTACAGGATGTCGCGCGGGCAGTCCGGCTCCGCGCGGAAGTCGATGCCGACGACAGGGCGGTCCAGGATCGCGGCATCGAGCGTCGCCGTGGACGCAATGTTCAGGCAGACGTCGGCGTGTGCGAAGGTGGAAACGAGCCGTTCCTGGTCGGCCACGCTGCCGAACGCCCATCCCTCGCCGTCGGGCGGAACGTCCCACGCCGGCGACAGCGCGACGCCGGGCGACCGGCGGATCGGCTCCCACCGGCCCCAGTCGTCGAGCGGGTGCATGCGCACGACCAGCCGGTGGGACGCGAGAGCGGGCGAGGCCGCCATGCGGGCCGCCAGCTGGGCGACCAGCCGGGGTTCCCCCGGGGTCAGGGAGCGGTGGCTCACCGCGTAGGCCAGGTACCGCGAGCCGGCCGGAAGTCCGAGCGCCTCCAGCGTGCGTTCGCGCGGCCAGCGCGACTCCGGCCGACGGTGGAAATCGAACTGCGGCGTGCCCGTGACTTCGACACGTTCCGGGGAGACCGCGGGATACATGCGCAGGAGATCAGCCCGCATCCCGTCGCTCCAGACCAGGTACCGGCCGAAGCTCGGCAGCAGCCCGCGGCTCGTCAGGTTGTCGAAGCTGAGGACCGAGGAGATGGTGGACAGGCCCAGCTCCTGGGCGGCCAGGGCGTACGGATACTCCGCAGCGGCCACGGACACGGTGGACCAGAGCAGGTCCGGTGCGAGCTGGCGCAGCTGGGCCCTCACCGGTTCGAGTTGATGGCTCCTGCGGTACATCCGCTCCGGCAGTTCGGAGAACCGGCGGAAGGCCGGGCCGGTGCCCAGCACGGACCCGACGGCGTCGATAACGCTGGTGCGCGCCCGCAGGAACGGGCCCTGCCGCGACGAGAACCAGCGCTGGTAGATGGCGTAGCTCGCCCCGGCGTGGCGCTGGCAGAATGCGCTCTTGACCAGCCCGTCGGCGAGCGACTTTCCGTGACCCGAACGTCCCTGCACCGCCATCAGCGGATGAACGCCCGCCGCCGCCGAAAGCACCGCCTCCGGCAGGTCCGCGCTTCCCGCGGGCTGGCGGCGAAAGAGCAGGTGCACGGCGGCGCCGGCATCGGCAAGCCGCTGGAGCACGCCGGCGTGAATCACGTTCCGGACGCTCCAGACCATGGGCAGCATGATCGCGATCACCGGCCGCGCGCTGCTGTCGTGCGCCGTCACGGCTCGCCTCGTGCCGCCACCGCGAATGCCGCCCGCAGACGCTCCACTTCCTGCGCCTGCACGGGCTCGCGCCACCTGGATTCGACCGCCGGGTCGGCGCCCGAGCGCCAGAACCGGAGCGAGCGCTCGGCATCGATGCCGAGCAGCGCCTTGAGCCGTGCGGCCGGCCGTGCCGTCCTCGCGTGGCGCCATGCGGCGTGCTCGAGCCGTGCGCGCTCGCGAAGCGCGGCCCGCACCGACGGGGTGCGCGCAGGGTCCAGAACCAGCTCGGCGATGGCCGCCGCACAGCGCTCGGCGGCGCCCCCGTCCGGCGCGTGGTAGAGCGCACGAATGAGCTCGGCCCTGGCGCTCAGGCGCCCGGGATCGGACTCGGGTCCCCGGACCGCCCGCTGGAGCGCGGCCTCGAGGTCGCCGACGTCTCCGCAGACATCGCAGCCCGCGAGATACTCGCCGCGCACCGCATTCGCGTAGTTCCCCCAGGCGACCTCGATCACCGGCTTGCCGCAGAGGAAGGCCTCGGTCGCCGTCGTGGAGAAGGCCTGCACCAGCGCGTCACAGTGCACCAGCAGCTCCTGGATCCGCGCCGGTCCGGAGACGACGAGATTGGCCCGCGGGCGCGCGAGCGCCTCGTACGGCTCGCGCAGCTCGCTCGGATGCACCCGGATGAGGAAGGTCCACTCCGGATGCCGCTCCGACATGGCGAGGACAGCCTCCGAGATGCTCTCGTACTGAACGCGCGCATCCGCGAGCTGGCGCGCGGCGACGGGGTCGAGCGCTCGTCCTCCGGGCAGGGCGTCCGCGGCGCGCTGCTCCTCGAAATACGTATTGGTGGTCCATACGATGAGGGGCCGGTCCGCCGGGACGCCGAGCCGCTCGAGGAGTGCCGCCCTGCCGCCGGTGAGCCCCTGGTAGCGCGGATGGTAGAGATCGAAGCGTGGGCAGCCGGTGATGCGCACGCGGTCGGGCGGCCACCCGCCATCGCGCTCGAGCAGGGCCGCGGCGTGGGTGCCCCAGGCAAGGAACCGGTGCACGACCCCGCCGGACGGATACACCGCCCGGGCGAGCTCGGCCGAGGCGTCCTGGAAGAACCCGGCGGTCGGGAGCACGAGCACCATGGTCCCCAGGCGGCTCGCGCGGTGGGCGACCCGGTCGCCGGACATGAGCCGGTCGAGCACGACGGCGTCGGGCGCCTGCTCGAGCAGCGCTTCGTCGAGGCCGGCCCGGCGGCAGAACGTGGAGCCGATGCCGTAGCGGGCGGACAGGAAATGCGACACCAGGACCAGGCCCTCGAGGTCCCGCTCCACGTTCGCGACCGTGAAGAGCACGTGACCGGCCCGGCGCTCGCCGGCGGTCATCGGCCGCTCCCGACCAGCCCGCGGGACGAGAGCAGTGCCAGCGAGTCATACGCCGCGCGCGACGCCTCGACCTGCAGGCGGGCGGCGGCCAGGAGCGGCGCGCGCAGCGCGTCGGCGCCGTCCCACAGCCGGTCCATCACGGCGGTCAGGCGCCCGGCGAAATCCCCGCCCTCCAGGTGAACCACCTCGCACCCGGCGCCGAACTGTGCGCGAAGGCCGTCGAACTTGTCCGCGAAGTACTGCGAGGCGGAGAGGCAGGCGGCGGGCACGCCCTGTGAGAGCGCGAAGACTGCCGCATGGTAGGCGCCGGTCACCAGCATGCGGCACTGTCCCACTTCGCGGATGCAGTCGCTGGGCCGGAGCAGGCCCGCGCCGGCATCGCCGCTGTATCCCGTCCCCGACAGCACGCCGGCAATCGCCACGGCGTCTCCGGTCGGTCCCTTGGCGATCGGGATGGCGCGGCAGGCGATCGCGCGCTGCCGGACGAATGCCCCGACCGCTGCCCGCACCGGCGCGATGGCGTCATCGGTCGTGCCGGCAGAGCGCGCGACCCGCAGGTTGACGCCCAGGTCGCTGCCAGGCCGATCGGAGCACGCCTCGAACGCGAGCTCGATGGCATCGTCGCCAGTGACCCGCACGCGCTCGGGCGGAATGCCGAGCTCCGCGACGAGGCCCGGTGAGCGCCGGCCCTCACGCAACGCGATCAACTGCGCGCGCCCGAGCACCCGCGCCATCCGCGCGCGCAATTGCGTGTCGGTGAGCGGGCCGATGCCCTGCCCGAGCAGTGCCGTCGGGATACCCCGGCGTTCCATGAGCTCGAGCAGATTGAGCACGTCGCCGGCGTGGATGCGCGCATGGTCGGTGAAGGTGCCCTGCCCCGCTACGACGTGCAGCGTGGCCGACCGTGCCGCCGAGAGGAAGCGCCGCACCCCCTGGGCGGTCGCGGGCGACCGGGAGGTGCGCACCCGCATCGCAGTCTCGAACAAGCCGGGCCACGACCGCCGCGCCGCCTGCTGCAGCCCCTTCAGGCCTGCTCGAAGGCCGGGCGCCAGGCGATCGTACGCCGACCCGAGCACCGCACGCTCCGCGAACCAGTCCGCCATTCCCTGATAGGGCACGGGCTCCGCGCCATGAAACGAAGGAGCGTCCAGCTCCGCGCCGCGCACGAGCACGTCCAGGCGGGCATCCGGCCAGTTGGCGCGCAGCCGGCGGAGCGCCACCTGCAGCATCGCGACGTCGCCGAGGTTGCCCAGCGTATAGTCGCCCGGATCGACGAAGACGCGCATGGGCCGCGGCCCCCGGTCAGGCATCCACAACCCCCCGCCGGCGCAGCTCGTCCACGGCGCCGCGCGCCGCAGCGAACGGTATGCCGCATTCATCGGCCAGGTCGATGATGGATCGCGTCCCGTCGATCCGGTCGAGCAGATCGAAGAGCGCCAGGTGGCCTTCCGGGTTCTCGTGCGCGTCGACGTGCACGCCGAACCTCGAGCAGAAGGGCTCGCCGCTGTACCGGTTCACCGGAACCACGTTGGCCTCGAGCGTGTCGATCATGGCCAGCACGAGCTCGCACGAGGCCTCGAGGGCAGCATCCGGGACGAGGTCCGGAGTGTCGTGGCTGGAGTGGTACTCGCGGTACGGATGGCGCGGATCGGCCGCCGGCAGCACCCGGGACAGGGAGAGCATGGGCACCCGGACGCCGGGGGCGTTGTACTGCCGCTCGTCATTGCCGATGATCGAACGGTAGGGCCCGGTCCAGCCGGCAGGATCGCGCGCGCGCAGCGCCGCGGCGAAGCACCGGTCCACCTCGGTGCCGCCGGCAAAGCTCAGCTGGAGGGCATGGGGGAGATCGCGGCCGAGCATCTCGAGGAAGAGGCCCCCCTTGAGCGACGGCACGAGCTGCTCGTTGCGGCTGAGGAAGGCGACCGATCCGATCGTTTCCGGGACGATTGTGTACCGATAGGTGTACCGCAGGCCGCGCCGTGCCGCCAGGCGGCGCATCACTTCCATGCCCACCACGACACCCGTCAGGTCGTCGTTGACCATGGCCGGGTGGCAGAGGTGCGCGCAGAGCATCACCGACTCGCCGCTGGCGCCCGGCACGACGATCTCGCCGACCCGCAGCTTCCCCGCGCCCGAGGTCGAGCGGATGCGTACCCGGTACCGCTCATCCCGCAGGGTGTCGCGAAGCTCGGCGCTGCAGCAGAGGCCCCAGTCGCGCTCGTAATACTTGAACACGAAGGGCACGGCATCCGGCAGGCGCGGGTGCACGTGCAGGTGCCGCAGCAGCTCCTCGCGCTCGACGACCCCCTCGAACGGCAGCGAGTACGACACGACGTGGAGCGGATGGTCGGCGTGGGTGAAGAGCCGCCGTCCGTCCATCGTCTCGAGCCACGCCTCGTGGCACACCCACTTTTCCGGCACGATCCAGCTCCAGCACTCGAGGCCGGTCGGGAACTCGTGGATGGTCATGGGCGCCTGGGTGGCGAGCGCGCGCAGCGCGGCGTCGTACCCCGGCGACACGATGTCCCTCGGGAGGCGCCACAGGGCATCGATCATCTGGCGCATGGAGGCGCCCGCGGGCAGGTCGACCCGGTGATCGGGCGCGCCCGTCGCCGCATCGTCGAGCGCCTCGGCGTCACCGGCGGGGCCCCGGGCCGTCGCCCAGGCGTTGCGCCCGAGCTCCGCGGTGACCAGGTCGTGCCACTGCCCCGCTTCCACCAGCAGCATCTCGCCCGCGCCGATCCGTGCGACACGGCAGATCCCCCGGTCGCGCGCCAGGCGCTCGAGCGCCGCCGCATCCGGGTACCCGTTGTCCGAGCGCAGCCGCACCGAATAGACCCAGCCTTCCCGGCGCGCACCCACCGCGTCGCGGATCTCGCCCGTGAAGAGTTTCCGGTAGCGGAAGGGAACGTTGGCGAGCTCTTCCGTGTGATGGCGGATCGTCGCCTCGTCGAGGGGCGCGCCGATCACGCAGATCCTGGCGCCCGCCAGCCGCAGGCGCTCGAAGGCACTCCCCGGCCCGAAACAGGTCGCACTGGTGGCCGAGAGCAGGTCCGCGGCCTTTGGTCCGATGCCCGCGATGGAATGAATCGGGTCCCGCGACCGTACCGCGCCGGGGCTCCGGCGCACCAGCTCGAGGAACTCGGCCGAATCGCTCCACGGGCCGCCCAGGGTGGGCGTCCGCTCGACGTCGAACGGTTCCCCGCGGCAGAACGAGAAGGTGTAGGTCGGGACCAGGATCGTGCCCGCTTCCCCCACGATGGACCGGAGCGCGTCGAGCAGTGCACGCGCCCGCTCGGCGCGCACCGCATCGTCAGCGGCCGGCTCGACGATGTCCAGGCAGGCATGGACCATCACGACATCGCCGGCGCCGAGGCCGAGCGTCCGGAAGGCCGTGGCGAACCGGTCCGCCGAGAGGCGATGCGGCGACGCCGGCACGGGAGGCGCGCTCACGCGGGGCCCACCGTTGCGGGGCCCGGGCTTCGCGCGCGCACCACGATCGCCCAGCCGACGGTACCAAGCGTTGCCAGCAGCAGCAGCAGCGCGCCGCGCCGTGCCGCGGCCGGCCGGTAGGACATTTCGACCCGGTGCCGCCCGGCCGGCACGCGGACACCACGGAAGGCCCGGTACACCGGGAACAGGCTGGCCGGCACGCCATCGACCGACGCGCTCCAGCCGGGCGAGTAGGCGTCGGTCAGCACGACCGTGGCGGGAGCTGCAGCGCTCGTCCCGATCACCACGTGGTCGGGCGAGTACTCGTCGATCAGCGCCTCGCCCGCCACCGGTCCGGGCCGCACGGCCGTGCCCCCGCCGCTCGCCTGCTCGACGTACGCGATATTGCGCAGCTCGGCGGTCCCGGCGTGGCCCAGCGCATCGAGCAGTGCCGGCACGGAATCGAACGAGCGCGATCCCGACGCCAGGAAGGCGCGGGCGAACACTTCGCGATTCTCGTACACGCGCTCGTCCCCGCGGGCGAAGACTTCGACGAACCCTGGAGTCTCGATCCGCACGCCGCGGCTCAGCACCCAGCGGATGCCCATCAGGTCGGCGATCGCTTCGTTCACGGGCCAGCCGAAGGCGTAGGCGCGATTCCCCCACGAGTGGAAATAGGCGTAGCGGGCGCTGTCGCTCCGGAGGAACGGGTCGGTCAGCACGCCGAACAGGTCGTGATACCGGACCGGGTAGATGTTCTGGTAGGCGTCCGCGGTGCTGAGCCCGTGGAACATCAGCCGGTTGGGATGGTCTACCCGGTTCGGCTGGTCCCACGCACCGAGCGTGAGCACGCGGTGCCGCCCCGGGTTCGGCTGGGACCGCAGGTATGCCAGCGCCGGCGACAGGCCGAGCGATGCCTCGAAGCTGCTCAGCTTGATGCTGTCGGTGTATCGCTCGACCCGCGCGAACACCGCGCGCTCGGCCACGGTCGCGAGCAGGATGGCAGCGGCCCCGGCGGCCGACAGCGGCAGCCGCGCACCCCGCCGCCGCGCCAGCGTCACGAGGAGCCAGGCGAGCGCGGCGGTCGCGAAGAGCGCCGCGGCGAGCACGAGTCCCACGCCTTCCGCTTCGGCCAGCAGGCCGCTCGACTCCGGGTGGGGAAGGCCGTGCCGGGCCAGGTAGTACCGCAGGCTGCGCGCCGCGACTGCGCCGTGCACCAGGACCAGCAGCCCGAACGCGAGCCACAGGCCGTTGCTCGCCAGCGCGCGCGCCCGCGCCGTCCGGTTCTGAAGGCGCTGGAGCTCGTGCATTCCGAGGCCGACGCTCGCGGCAACCGCAAACGGGAAGAACAGGCGGATACGCGAGAACTGGAAGCTCTTCAGCACGCCCATGTGCTCCTGCGCACGGGTAACCACCGTGAGGGCGAGGAAATCGGCGACCGGGATCAGAGCGATCAGCAGGAGCACGAACCGCACGGGCCGGCTCCTTCCCCCGAGCAGCACGGCCGCGACGATTGCCGGGAGGGTGACCAGGCCGGCGAAGTAGGTGCCGAACCAGTGCGCCGTGCCGCCGAGCGAGTCTGCGGCACGGATGCCGAGCAGGAACGGGCTGTACTGGGCGATGAGGTCGTGCAGGACGGTCGCGTAGTCGATCGGCCCGGCGCCCCGGGCCCAGAGTGAGCGGTGCGAACCCGGCAGCAGGGCGAGCTGGGTGAGCAGCACCGGCCCGTAGGCAAGGAGCGACAGGGTCCAGACGCCCGCCCAGGTCGCCGCCCTCCTCATCCGCTCCCGGTGCGTCGCCGCGGTGTACGCGAGATAGGCGAGCTGCACCCCGCCGAGCAGCAGGGTGACCTGAGAGTGCGAGTTGTAGAACAGGAACACGGCGAGGGCGATCCAGCCCAGCAGCGGCAGCCAGCGGACCCGGGCGTCGCGGAAGGTTTCGTCCACGAGCCAGAGCGAGAGCGGCAGCGCCGGCGCCGCAAACGACAGGTTGTAGTGCCAGAATCCGAAGGCGGCCACGGCACCGCCCGTGAACGCCGCCACGTGGCCGACCCCGCAGGTGCGCCGCAGGAACAGGTGGGTCCCCGCCCCGGCCACGAAGGCGAGCAGCGCCAGCGTGAACATGTAGGCGAAGAAGGGGCCGATGAGGCGCGCCAGCTGGACGTCGAGCGCGTAGGGCGTCGAGGCGAACTGGGCCAGTGCCGCATTGCCCGAGGCGAGCAGCGGGTTCCACAGCGACATCCCGCCGTCCTGCCAGAGCGCGGGAAGGCCGCCGAGCCGCGTGACCGCGCCGTCGTCGAATACGTCCAGGGCGTAGTGCGGGGCGTTCCGGCCCAGGAAGAGCGTCTCGAGCATGGGGAAGGCCAGCAGTGCGAACCCGGCATACACCGCGATGACCCGGAGCGGCCGCTCGCCGGTCCGCTCGACGGCGGCCGAGAACCGCGCGAGCATCTCGGCCCCGCGGCTGATCGCGCCGTGAGGCCGTGGCGGCAAGCCGGGAGCTGCGGCCGGCGGCGCCGGCGGTTCCCGGAGCAGCGTCATCAGGCCCCGGCCGCGGAGCTCAGCCGCCGCAGCTCGGCGATCACCCGGTCCTGGTCGGATTCGGTGAGCCCGACGGAGCACGGCAGGCTCAATGCATCCCGATGCAGCGCCTCGGCCACGGGGCAGCCGGTCGACTGGGCCCCGGCATGCGCGGGCGACTGGTGGATCGGCTGCCAGAGCGGCCGGGTCTGGATCGCCCGCGCGTCGAGCTCGCGCAGGACCGCCCTCGAGCTCATGCCAAAGCGCGCGGCGTCCACCAGCACGGTGTACAGCCACCAGGCGGACTCCGCCCAGGGCGCCTCGCGCATGAGCGTGAGCCCCGGAATGCCGGCGAGGCCGTCGCGATACCGCTCGGCGATGCGCCGCTTGGCCGCGAGATACTCGCGCAGCCGCTCGAGCTGCGCCACGCCGATCGCTGCCTGCACGTTGGTGAGCCGGTAATTGAACCCGATCGCACCGTGCACGTACTCGAGCGGGTCGTCCTTGGCCTGGGTGGTGAGGTACCGGGCCCGTGCCGCCCGCTCGGCGTGGCGCGTCACCAGCATGCCGCCGCCGCCGGTGGTCAGCAGCTTGTTGCCGTTGAAGCTGAAGCACGCCAGGTCGCCGAACGTCCCCACCGGCTGCCCGCGATAGCTGGCTCCCAGGCTCTCGGTGGCATCCTCCACGACCGCAAGCCCGAACCGGCGGGCCAGCTCGAGCACCGGGTCGAGGTCCACCGGGTGGCCGAGGATGTGCACCGGCACGATGGCGCGGACCCGGCGGCCGGTCGTCCGGTTGAAGAGCGCACCGCCGCGCTGCACGCACTCGCCCTCGAGAAACGCGCGCAGCCGGGACGGGCACATCTGCCAGTAGTCGGGCTCGGCGTCCACGAACACCGGCCACGCGCCGGCGTAGCGGACGGCGTTGGCCGGGGCGATGAAGGTGAGCGTGGAGACCAGCACTTCGTCGTCCGGCTCCACGCCGGCCAGAAGCAGGGCCACGTGCAGCGCCGCGGTCCCGCTCGCGGTGGCCACGGCGGTGCCGCCCCCGATTGCCGCGGCGAGGCCGCGCTCGAAGCGATCCACGTACGCCCCCACTGACGACACCCAGCCCGTATCGAGGCACTCCTTCACGTACGCCCACTCGTTCCCGTCCACCTGCGGCACGCAGAGCGGGATGAACGCCGCGGAGGCGGCTACGGGTGCGGCGGCGGGAGGTGTCGGCGCGGGAGCGGTCAATTGCGGTACCTCGGGTCGGTGAAGTCGCCGGGGACGCCGTCCTCGACCAGCCGCGCCACCTCGGCGATGCCCTCGGCCACGCTGCGCGTGATGGTGAAGCCGAGCTCGTCGCGGATGCGCGAGAAGGTCACCCGGTAGTCCCGTGGGTCCTCCGTCCGGTGCACGTACTCGACGCTCGCATCGGGGGCGAAGGGGCGGATCAGGTCCACGATCTGCTGCTTCTGGAAGTTCTGCCCGGTGTCGCCGACGTTGAAGACGCGCCCGCAGACCGCTTCCTCAGGGGCCGCCAGCACCGCCGCCACCGCGCGCGCCGCGTCACGGACGTGCACGTAGGGCCGCCAGAACTGCTCGCCATAGACCACCAGCCTGCGCCGCACCACCAGCTCGGCCGTGAACTCGTTCACGGTGAGGTCGAAGCGCATGCGGGGCGACGTCCCGAACACGGTGGCGAAGCGGAGCGGCGTCACGCACATCCCGCCCCTGCCGGCGCCGTCCAGCATCGCCCGCTCGACCGCGACCTTGGTCTCCGCATACAGCGAGACCGGCGCGAGCTCGGAGTCTTCGTCGGCGAAGGCGGTGGCATCCCGGAGCCGGCCGTAGTTGCTGCAGGTCGAGGCGAACACGAAGCGGCGCACGCCGGACGCGCGGGCCGCCTCGAGGAGGCCGAGCGACCCCTCCAGGTTGGTGCCCCGGGCCAGCTCGGGATCGCGGGCGCAGGCGGGGTCGCCCACGATTGCGGCCAGGTGGACCACCGCCTCTCGGCCGGCGAGCGCGTCGCGCACGGCCGCACCGTCGCGGACGTCGATCCGCCGGAACTCGAACCCGGGGTGCGCCCAGGCCCCGAGCAGCGACTGCCCGCCGTGCATGAGCGAATCCACCACCCGGACCTCGTGGCCCGCCCCGAGCAGCAGCGGCACCAGCGTGGAGCCGACGTACCCTGCCCCGCCCGTCACCAGGATGCGCATGTCAGAGCCTCGCCATCCGGACGTCCTCCTGGGCCTGCGCGTAGTCGTCGGGCCGGCCGATGTCGAGCCAGTACTCGAGGATCGGGAACGAAGCGACGCGCGCCCCGTCCGCCAGCAGCCGCGCGACCAGGTCGGTCATGTCGAAGCGCACATCCGCCGGGATCCGCCGCCGGGCCGACGGCTCCAGCATGTAGACGCCGGCGTTGATGAAGAACTCCATCCGCGGCTTCTCGCGGATGCCGGTGATCATCGGCCCGTCGTTCTCGACGACGCCGTAGGGCACTTCGAGGGAGCAGCGGCGCACCCCCACCGTCAGCTCGGCGCCCTGGTCGCGGTGGTAGGCGAGCATCTCGCGATAGTGCACGCCGCTCAGGATGTCGCCGTTGAGCACGAGCAGCGGCGCATCGCTGTCCTCGAGCAGGCGCAGCGCGCCCGCCGTCCCCAGCGGCGCGTCCTCGCAGACGTAGCTCAGCTCCATCCCGAAGCCGGCGCCGTTGCCGAAGTACTCGGTGATCCGCTCCGCCAGGTGGTGGGTCGTGATGGCCACGTTGCGGATGCCCGAGGCGTGCAGGCCCTCGATGGTCCGCTGCAGCAGCGGCCGGTCGCCGACCTGCAGCATCGGCTTGGGCGTGCTCTCGGTGAGCGGGAGGAGGCGCTTGCCGTAGCCGCCCGCCATGATGACCGCCGAGAGCGGCGCGCGATCGTCGCTGACGTCGCGCCGGAGCACGAGACCCAGGACCGTGCCGGCATCGTCCACGACCACCAGGCTGTTGACGAAGCTGCCCCGCGCGCTGTCCATGGCCGCGAGGACCTCGTCCGCGCCGGCCGAAGGGGCGATGGTGATCGGGGCCCGGTTCGCGATCTCCCCGCAATGGCGCTCCAGGGGAGCGCCCGCGAGGATGGCGCGCCGGATGTCGCCGTCGCTGACCACGCCGAGGAGCGACCCGGCCTCGTCGGCCATGATCAGCGCGCCGGTGCCGGCACGGTCGAGCTGGGCCATGGCGGCGCCGATCGTGGTGGTCGGCGCCACGAGGACGCCCGGAAGCCGCTCCGCGGCGATGGAAAACATCGGGCTCACCCCTTCCTGGATTCGAGCGCGTCGAGCCGGCGGAGCGCGGCACAGAGATCCCGGGCGACATTGCCGCCGAGCCGCGTCCCGATCGGCCATGCGGGAACGCCCGCCGGCGCGCCTGCGGCCTCGATTTCCTGCAGCAGGATCGTCGAGTCGCCGGTCTTGACCAGCACGCCCTCCCCGCTCCGGCCGACGACCTGGCCGGGCGTGCCGAGATAGGCAGGCCATGCCGGGTCGTAGTACGCCTTCCACACCGTCACCGGGATGCCGTCGCGCGTCGTCCTCGCCCCCGGGCCCGGCCGCGAAATGCCGCGGACCAGGTTGTGCACCCGCGCGCTGGGCAGCGCCCAGTCGAGCCATTCGTCGCCATCCGACCGGCCGCCGCAGTAGGTCGCTGCGGCGTGGTCCTGCGCGCGCCGAGTGGCGCTGCCGTCGGCGACCTGGTCCACCGCCCGTTCGACCAGCGGCGGAATCGCCTCCACCACCCGCGCGAGGACGTCGCCATAGGTGTCCGTCCACCCGATCGGGAGCATCTGCTGCAGCACGACGTCCCCGGTGTCGATGCCGTCGTCGATCTGGTGCACCGTGACGCCGATCTCGCGCTCGCCGTTGATGATCGCCCAGTTGATCACGTTGCGGCCCCGGTAGCGCGGCAGCGCGCCCGCGTGGGCGTTGAGGCAGCCGAGCCGCGGCACCTCCCGCAGGTCGCGGCGCAGGATCTGGTCGTACGCGACGGACACGACCAGATCGGGTCCCAGCCCGCGTACCTGGGCAACGAAGGCCGGATCGTCCGCCCGGTCGGGCTGGAGCACCGGGAGGCCCGCCTCGCGCGCGGCCGCCTCGAGCTGGCCGTCCGACGGGCGGCGCCGGAGCACCACGCCCGCCACCCGATGCCGCGACCGGAGTAGCCGGCGCAGGGTGTCGGCAGCCCACTTCCCGTCGCCAAAGAGCAGCACGCCGGCGGAGATACCGCCGGGCACGGTCATCGCAGGTCCGCCCACTCCATTTCCTCGTCAGCGGCCACGTCCCGCACCACCTTGCGCCCGACGACGTAGGCGAGCTCGTCCGGCTGGATCCCGGTGCCGGGCCGCTTGAAGTCCACGTCCTCGGCCGTGATGCCCTCGCCCTGGCGCAGGGGGCGCCGCGCCACCATGCGCCGCCGGAACGAGACGCGCTTGGCCACCTCGTCAGGGCTCACCCGGCGGGCGGCCGAGCCGAGCGCCCGCCACGCGGCGTCGGTGCCATCCACGATGGCACGCAGCTCGGCGGGGTCGGCGGAGAGGGCGTGGTCCCAGCCCTCCATCCCGGTATCGAGCGTGAAGTGTTTCTCGATCACGCAGGCGCCGAGCGCGGCCGCCGCGATCGGGACCGCGCTGCCCAGCGTGTGGTCGCTGTAGCCGACCGGCACGCCGAAGGCGCGGCGCCACGTCTCCAGCATGTTGAGGTGCACCGCCTCGGGCGGGCAGGGATACAGCGAGACGCAATGGAGCAGCGCCACCCCGCCCGCGCCGGCGTCGCGCAGGACAGCGAGGGCGCGCTCGACTTCGCCCAGGGTGGCCATGCCCGTCGAGAGGAGCACCGGCTTGCCGGTGCGCCCCACGTACTCGAGCAGCGGCAGGTGGTTGACGTCCATCGACGCGATCTTGTACGCCGGAGTGCCCAGCGATTCGAGCTGGTCCACCTCCTGCCGGGAGAAGCAGCTCGAGAAGCAGACGACGCCGCGATCGTCGCAGTAGCGCACGATCTCCCGCAGCCGGTCCGGCGTCATCTGGTACTGCACCACCGCGTCCTCGAGGGACGGCGCCTTCCGCTCGGCCGCGTACCGCGTATTGCGCGCGTACTCCGCCGAGGAGATGAGCGACTCGCGGGTCCAGGCCTGCAGCTTGACGGCATGCGCCCCCGCGTCCTTCGCCGCGTCCACCAGGCGGCGGCAGAGCTGCATGTCGCCATTGTGATTCGAGCCGATTTCCGCGATGACGTACGGGGCCGTACCGGCCCCGATGGCCCGGCCCGCGATGTTCAGTTGCTCCATAGCTCCTCGAGATCGGGATGCGCCACCGGCCACCACCACACGTACTCCGGCTCCAGCGCGTTGAGTGCGTCCACGTACCGCTCCAGGCGCCCGGGCGAGGAGAGTGCGCCGCTCCGGAACCGGCTCGCCCGCGCCCGCGCCGCCTCCAGCTCGCCGCGGCGGGCGGCGTCCATCGGCCACGCCGGGTCGAGCGCGAAGTCGTAGTGCGCAAGCACCAGCGCACAGGCCCGCGCCACGTACGCTGCGCTGAACGGGGGCAGCACCCCCGCGATATTGGCGCCGTGCTGCCGGTAGGTCATCCGCGGCTCGCGGTCGAAGGTCATCGACGCACCGGCCGCCCACGCGCGCGTGGCGAGCAGCCAGTCGTAGAGCACGCAGCCGTCCGGCACCGGCAGGCAGTCCTGCAGCACCGCCGACCGGTAGGCGGTGTTCGACAGGCCGAAGACGTTGCAGCGCGCGATCAGGGCGCGCCCGTCGCCGTCGGCCGGCCCGAAGCGGAGGCCCAGGTCCCGCGCGTCCGCGTCCCCGATGGCCAGCGCGCACGCGGCCACGTCGGCGTCCGCGAGGGCCGCCCTCGCCGCCTGCACGCGCGTCGGGTGCAGCACGTCGTCGCTGTCGACGAACACGACGGCCGGATACCGCTCGACCATGGCGGCAATGGCGCGGGAGCGGACCTGGGCGGGCCGGTCACCCGGATCGCCCGGCACCCAGTGCGCGTCCACCGCTCCGCCCACGGCGCGGCGGACCGCGTCCGGCTCGAGCAGGTCGAGGCCGATCCACAGGTCGAAGTCGCGGTCCGTCTGCGCGGCCACCGAGCGGTGCCAGTCGGCGAGGAACGGTTCGACGCCCGGGTACACGGTCGTGTACACCCCGAGCCGGCCCGGCGTCACACGCCAGCCGCCGCCCGGACGGCGGGCGCCGTGCCCGCCGCCCCCACCTGCGAGCGCCAGAGCTGCTCGTACGTCGGGCAATCGCGGAGCAGCGCGTCGTGGCTGTCGAGGCCGGCCAGGCGCCCGCCGTCCAGCACCAGGATCCGGTCGGCCGCGCGCAGCGTGGACAGGCGGTGCGCGATGACGAACGACGTCCGCCCCTGCATGAGCCGCTCGACCGCCGTCTGCACCGACCGTTCCGACACCGAATCGAGGTTGCTGGTCGCCTCGTCGAGGAAGAGGATCGGCGAGTTCTTGAGCAGCGCCGCCGCGATGCAGATGCGCTGCTTCTGGCCGGTGGACACGCCGCGCGCCAGGCGGTGCCGCCCCATCATGGTCTCGTAGCCCGACTCCATCATCATGATCTCGTCGTGCACGTTGGCATCGCGCGCCGCCTGCATCACCTCCGCCATGCCGGCCCCGGGCCGCGCGAAGCGGATGTTGTTGGCGATCGTATCCACGAACACGAACGGCTCCTGCGGCACCAGCGCGCACTGGTCGAGCAGGTCGGCGTGGCAGAGCTCGCGCAGGTCGATCCCGTCGTAGAGCACGCGGCCCGCGGTGGGCGCGTAGAGGCGGAGCATCAGCGCCACCAGCGTGGACTTCCCCGCCCCGGAGGGCCCCACGATCCCGATGGTCTCGCCGCGGCGGAAGGTCGCGCTCACGCCGTCGAGCACGCACCGGTCGTCGTAGGCGAAGGTGAGCCCGTCGAGCACGATCTGCTCGGGCGGCTGGCGCAGCCGCCGCGGATGCGGGACGTCGGCCAGGTCCACGGGGAGCCCGAGGATCGAGCCCGAGCGCTCGAGGTTGGGGATCACCGAGCGGATCGAGGTGTAGACGCCCATCAGGCTCACGATCGGCGCGTACACCGCCATCATCGCGACCAGCAGGCTGAGCAGCGACTGCCAGTCGAGCTGGCCCAGCGCCACGTCGCGCCCGCCGACCAGCAGCACGGCGATGAGCCCGAGCCCGGAGACGCTCTCGAGCAGCAGGCGCGCGACGCTCCGGCTCTGCGCCTGGCGCACCACCTGGCCGAGGAGGTGGTCGCCGACGCTGCGCGCCCGCTCGAGGATCCGCCCTTCCGCCCGGTTCACCTTGATGACCCGGATCCCCGACGACACCTGCAGGAAGCTGTCGAACAGCGTCACAGTCGCATCCCGCTCGAACCGGGCCGCCTCGGTGATGCGCCGTCCGAGCCAGTAGGCGGGCAGCGCGCCGAGCGGAGCGGCCACCAGGCCGATCAGCGCGAGCGTCGGGCTCAGCATCCACGCGACGACCGCCAGACCGGTGAGGCGGGAGAGGGACAGCACGATCACCGCCAGGTCGAGCGTGACGGTGCGGATGCCCTTGAGGTCGTTGTACGCCGACATCGCGAGGTCGCCCTCGCTGTTGCGCTCGAAGAAGCGCACCGGCAGGACCAGGAGCTTGGCCAGCACCCCCTGCATCGAGTCGATCTCGACCCGGTGCGCGAGGCGTGCCGACATCACCTCGCTGCCCGCGGCGCTGAGCGCCCGCAGCACCCAGAGCGTGAGCACGGCGAGCGCGCCACCGGCGAGGACCTGGATCGAATGGCCCGCCGATCCCTCGAGCGCGCGGAGGACTTCGCGCAGCGCCCAGACCAGCAGCCCCTGAAGGATGC
Source organism: uncultured Gemmatimonadota bacterium (assembly GCA_946480845.1). The sequence continues at coordinate 2,596 of CAMLLJ010000009.1, read as the reverse complement.
CCTGCGACACGACGGCGGCGAGCAGCACCAGCGCCGGCAGCGGATGGCGGCGGAGTGCCCGCCAGCCCATGCCCAGCGCCTCGGCGACCGTCGGGGCGTGGGTCACGCGCGCACCTTTCGCAGGCGCTGAATCAGGGGCCGCTCGCTGTCGTAGACCCGCTTCTGGCCGTCGCCCAGGGCTTCCTCGATGGCGCGGATGTCCCGGACCAGCCGCGCGAGGCCCGGCGGCTCCACCGACGCCGCCTGATCGCTGCCCCACATCGCCCGGTCGAGCGTGATGTGCCGCTCGATCATGCAGGCCCCCAGCACGGCCGCCGCGACGCTGGGCACCAGCCCCACCTCGTGGCCGGAGTACCCCACCGGCACGCCGTAGCGCTCGGCCAGCTGCGCGATGCAGCGCAGGTTCAGCTCGCCAGTGGCTGCGGGGTAGGAGCTCACGCTGTGCAGCAGGACCAGCCGCTCGGTGCCCAGGACTTCCACCGCGTGGTCGATCTGCTCGAGCGTGCTCATGCCGGTGGACAGGATAAGCGTACGGCCGGTGCGCCGGTGATGCTGCAACAGGTCGTCGTCGGTGAGGCAGGCCGAGGCGATCTTGTAGCAGGGCGGATCGAACGCCTCGATGAAGTCGACGGACGGCTCGTCCCAGCAGGAGGCCAGCCAGGGGATGCCCTGCCGGTCGCAGTAGGCGTCGATCTCCTCGTAGTCGCCGTGGCTGAACTCGACGCGCTCGCGGTACTCCATGTAGGACATGATGCCCCAGGGCGTCTCGCGCATGAGGCCGCGCTGCTCGGGCGGCACGCAGAGCTCGGGCGTGCGCTTCTGGAACTTGACGGCGTCGCAGCCGCTGCGCCGGGCCACGGCGATGAGCTGCCGCGCGATGTCCACGTCGCCGTTGTGGTTGATGCCGATCTCGGCGATGACGAAGCAGGGTTCGCCGTCGCCGACCCAGCGGTCGCCGATCTGCACTCGCGTTGCCATCATCGGGCTCCGGTCGGGTGGTCCGCCGCGATCGGGGAGGGCTGGTGGCGGCGGCGCGCCAGCAGCCAGTCGGCGACTTCCCGGACGGCGCCGTGACCGCCCGGGCGGGTGGTGATGCGGCCCGCGGCCCGCCGGGCCGCGGCATGGGCGTCGGCGACTGCGATGGGAACGCCCACCCACGCGAGGCAGGCCAGGTCGTTCACGTCGTTGCCCACGTAGGCGATCTGCCCCGGCGCGAGTCCCCGCGCCGCGGCGAGCTCCCGGAGCGCGCCCAGCTTGTTGTCGCGCCCGGCGAAGGCCGGGAGCTTGAGCTTGGCACAGCGGGCGAGCACGACCGGGTTGGTCTCGGTCGAAATGACCACGACCTCGACGCCGGCCGCGCGCAACAGGGCCAGGCCCAGGCCGTCGCCCCGGTCGCAGATCACCGATTCGACTCCGGCCTGATCGACCGTGACCCGGTTGTCGGTGAGCACGCCGTCGAAGTCGAGCACCAGCAGCTCGACCGGCTCGAGGTCGGCGAACGCGGCCTCCCGCTGGCCGGCCGCCAGCAGCGCCTCGGCCATGGCGAATTCGCCGGCGTCGTCGATCTGGAGGCCTTCCCGCGCACCCATCGGGTACGCCGTGACGCGCCCACCGAGGCGGTGGCCCGCCGCGCGAAAGACGCCGGGCCTGAAGACGTAGATCGACCCGTTCTCGACCAGGTGTTCGGGCGCGTCCTGCCGGCGGGGGCGATGCGCGGGGTCGTAGGTGACCGGCACGGGACCTCCGCGGTCCCGCCGCCAGACGAAGCCGTGCACCGGGCTCGCCGAGAAGAGCGAGTCAGCGCCTTCGCGCTCGAGCAGTTCGATGGCGGCGGTTACGTCACTGTCGGAGCGGATCGGCGATGTCGCCTGGAGGAAGACGACCAGGTCGGGCACATAGCCCTCGGTGTCCCGGAGATGGTCGAGGGCGTGCAGGAGCGCAGCTTCCGACGGGGCCTCGTCCCCGGACAGTGCCTCGGGCCGCACGACCACCTCGGCGCCGGCCTGCCGGGACACTTCCGCGATCTCCGGGTCATCGGTGGAGACCACGACCCGGGTGACCCGTGACGATGCCCATGCATGCCGAATGCTGTGTGTGACGAGCGGGCGGCCGGCGAGGTGGCGGAGGTTCTTCCGCGGCAGCCCCTTGGAGCCCCCGCGAGCCGGGATGAGGACAAGACATTCCACCGGAAACCGCCCGCCGGTTTGGGAGATGAAGGGCCGCGAACGCGGCATCCCGGGGGGTCGCAACTCCCAGGCCACCTGATGTGACGCGGGTCACATTTGTGCGTCCCAGGTGCAGACGCTTGCACAATGGCCGTAACCCCTTAAACCTCAATCACATCAATGAGTCATAATAAAGTAGAATCTGACCACTCATGGGCGGGTCTCAGCGCGCCGAAGCGTCCGTTTGTAGCGGGCATGCTACATGGAGGCAGTTGCGTATGAACCGCATGAACGGCGCGGGCACGCGGGTGCAATTGGGGGTACGTTCGATGGGGATGGGCGGGACAAATACGGGGCGAGCGGCCCTCGAGATCGCAATAGCAGGGGCGGGACTCGAACCCGCGACCCCGGCATTATGAGTGCCGTGCTCT
>CAMLLJ010000008.1 GCA_946480845.1 uncultured Gemmatimonadota bacterium | reverse complement strand
TGCACCTGGCCAAGCTGCTGCGCCGCGGCGGCAACGTGCTGCTGCTCGACGAGCCCACCAACGACCTCGACGTGGACACGCTGCGCGCGCTCGAGGACGCACTGCTGGGCTTCGCCGGGTGCGCCGTGGTGATCAGCCACGACCGCTGGTTCCTCGACCGCATCGCGACCCACATGCTCGCCTTCGAGGGCGAGAGCGAGGTGGTCTGGTTCGAGGGCAACTACCAGGAGTACGCGGCGGACTACCACCGGCGGAAGGGCGCGTCGGTGGACCAGCCGCACCGCATCAAGTTCAAGAAGCTGGTGCACTGATGGTGCCGGACCGCCGAGTGCCCTACCTCCCCGCGCGCATCGAGGGGCTGGCCGAGATCGCCATGAACCTCTCGTGGAGCTGGAACCGCGAGGCGCGCGCGCTGTTCCGCGAGATCGACCAGCTCCTCTGGCACGAGACCCACCACAATCCGCTGGAGCTGCTCCGGCGCGCCGATCCGGCGCACCTCGCGGCCCGCGCGGCCGATCCCGCCTATCTCGAGCGCTACGACCGCCTGATGGCCCGGCGGCAGGCCGACGCGGCCGGCGGCGGCTGGTTCGACGAGCAGTACGACGGCCTCGCCGCGACCCCGATCGCCTACTTCTGCGCCGAGTTCGGCCTGCACAACTCGGTGCCGATCTATTCGGGCGGCCTGGGCGTGCTCGCCGGCGACCACTGCAAGGCGGCCTCCGACCTCGGCGTGCCGCTGGTCGGCGTCGGCCTGTTCTACCGCAAGGGCTACTTCGACCAGCGGCTCCGGCTCGACGGATGGCAGGAGAGCAGCGACGCGTCGTTCGACATCGCGCTCACGCCGCTCGAGCCGCTGCACGGCCCGGGCGGGGAACCGTGGCTCACCACGGTGGAGACGTCCGGCCGCACCATCCACGTCGGCGCCTGGCGCATTCGCGTCGGCCGCGTGCCGGTCTACCTGCTCGACACCGACTACGAGGTGAACCACCCCGACGACCGCGGCCTGCTCAGCAAGCTCTACGACGGCGGGCCCGCCAACCGCATCCGCCAGGAGTGGGTGCTCGGCGTCGGCGGCGTGCGCGTCCTGCGCGCGCTCGGCATCGCGCCCGGCGCGTGGCATGCCAATGAGGGCCATGCGGCGTTCATGTTCATCGAGCGACTCCGCGAGCTGGTCGCGGGCGGCGCGGAGCCCGCGGAGGCGATCCGCCAGGTACGGGCGACGAGCGTCTTCACCACCCATACGCCCGTCCCGGCGGGCCACGACTTCTTCTCCGCCGACGAAGTGGCGGCCTGCGCGGGGCCGGTGTGGGACTCGCTGCGCATGGACCGCGACGGGTTCATGCGGCTGGGGGAGCATCCGGGCCAGCACGGACTCTTCCACATGACCGTGGCGGCCCTTCGCCTCGCGGGACGCGTGAACGGCGTCTCCCGGCGGCACGGCCAGGTGTCGCGGCGCCTCTGGGATGAGCTCTGGCCGGGGCGCGACCCGGAGGCGGTGCCCATCGGGCACGTCACCAACGGCGTGCACCTGCAGACCTGGATGGCCACCGGCGTCATGCAGCTCCTGGACCAGCAGTTCGGGCCCGAGTGGCACCGCCGCCCCGACGACCCACGGATGTGGGACCAGGTCCTCAAGCTGGATCCCGAGGCACTCTGGGCGGTGCACGCCGACCTCAAGCGCATCCTGCTCAAGCTGGTGCGCGAGGAGGCGCGCCGTCGCTTCGCCGACCGATGGCGCGAGGCGGCGCACGTGGTCGGCGCGGGCACGCTGCTCGATCCCGAGGCGCTGACGATCGGCTTCGCCCGCCGCTTCGCCACCTACAAGCGCGCCGACCTCATCTTCAGCGACCTCGACCGGCTGCGCCGCCTGCTGGCGAGCCGGGACCGCCCGGTGCAGATCGTCTTCGCCGGGAAGGCGCATCCGGCCGATGACCCGGGCAAGCAGGTGCTGCAGCGCGTGTACCAGTTCACCCGCGATCCGGCGCTCGAGGGCCGCGTGGCGTTCCTGGAGGACTACGACATGCACCTCGCGCACCTGCTGGTGCAGGGCGTGGACCTCTGGCTCAACCTTCCCCGCGTGCCGATGGAAGCCTCGGGAACGAGCGGCATGAAGGCGGCGCTCAACGGCGTGCCCCAGCTCGGCACGCTCGACGGGTGGTGGCAGGAGGGGTTCGACGGCGTGTCCGGCTGGGCCATCCCCCCGACGCCGGAACAGATCGGCACCGAGACGGCCGACGCGACGGACGCCGATCGGCTCTACGCGCTGCTCGAGGAGCAGGTGGTGCCGCTCTACTACACCCGCACCAACGGCATTCCGCTCGGCTGGGTGGAGGTGATGCGCCAGGCCATGCGGCTGGCCGGCTCGCGCTTCATGGCGCGCCGGATGGTGCAGGACTACGTCCGGTCGTACTACGTTCCGGCCATGCGCGGCGACCCCTTCTCCGACGACCCGCCGGCGGCATGACCGCCAGCGCGGGGGAGCGTCCGCCGTCACCGCTGGCCGCGTCCGGCGGGCGGCCCGCTTCCGTCGTGCACCTGACGGCGGAGTACTACCCCTACGCCCGTACCGGCGGCCTGGGCGAGGCCGCACGCGGCCTCGCCGAGTTCCAGCACGCGGCCGGCATCGACGTGAGCGTGGTGATGCCGCTCTACCGGTCGGTGCGCGACGCCGCCCCCGACCTGCACCCGATCGGCAATCCCTTCGCCATCCAGGTCGGGCCGCGCACCGAGGAAGTCCGGCTCTTCCGCCCCGCGGACAAGGAAGACGGCCCCCGCGTCGTCTTCATCGAGCACCGCGGCTACTTCAACCGCCCTGGCCTCTACGGCGAGGGCGGCGCCGACTATCCCGATAACGCGCTGCGCTTCGCGCTTTTCGCGCGGGCCGCCATCGCCGCACTGCCACGCGTGGCCAAGCCTCCGTACGTGCTCCATGCCCACGACTGGCACACTGCGCTCGCGCCCGTGTATCTGCGCGGCGTCCCGGGTGTCGAAGTGCCGGCCGAACCGCCCGCGGTGGTGCTCTCGGTGCACAATCCGGGGTACCAGGGGCACTTCCCCGCCGAGATCGTGCCCGAGCTGGGGCTGCCCTGGTCGCTCTACAACTTCACCCAGCTCGAATGGTACGGGCAGGCCAACCTGCTCAAGGCGGGCCTCGCCTTCTCGGACTATGTCGTGACGGTAAGCCCGACCCAGGCGAAGGAGCTGCGCACCCCGGGCGGCGGCTTCGGCCTGCACGAGGTGTTCACCCACCTGGGCGACCGGCTGGTGGGAATCCTCAACGGCATCGACCAGTCGATCTGGACGCCCTCGATCGACCCGCAGATCACCCGCACCTACGACGCCGGCGACCTGGAAGGCAAGCGCCGCTGCAAGGCCGCGCTGCAGCGCTCCTTCGGGCTGCCCCAGCGGCGGCGCGTGCCGCTCTTCGGCATGACCGGTCGCATGGTCACCCAGAAGGGGCTCGACCTGATCCTCGCGGCCACCCGGCTGCTCGAGAGCGACGCCCAGTTCGTCTTCCTCGGGAGCGGCGAGCCGCGCTACGAGGACGCGCTCACCGCGCTCGCGCTCGCGGCGCCCGACCGGATCGGCGTGCAGCTCGACTTCACCGACCGGCTGGAGCACCGGCTCATGGCCGGGGCCGACATGTTTCTCATGCCGTCACTGTACGAGCCCTGCGGCCTCACCCAGATGCGCGCCCAGCGGTACGGCGCCCTGCCGGTGGCGCGCCGGGTAGGCGGGCTCGCCGATACGATCACCGACGGCGAGACCGGCTTCCTGTTCGACGAATACACGCCGGAGGCATTCACGGCGGCAGCCCTGCGCGGGCTCTACCAGTTCGTCCAGCACGGCCGGTGGCGCGCGATGATGCAGAGCGCCATGGCCCGTGACTTCAGCTGGGAGCGCTCGGCGGCACCCTACATCTCCGTCTACCGGCGCGCGCTCGACCGCGCCGCCGCGGGAACCTGACATGCAATTTGTGCTGGCGCTGCACAGCCACCTGCCGTGGGTGCTCAACCACGGACGCTGGCCCCACGGGAGCGACTGGCTCTGCGAAGCGGCGCTGGACACCTACCTCCCGCTGATCGAGGCGCTGCGGACCCTCGCGCGCGAGCGGGTGGCGGCGCCGGTGACCATCGGCTTCACGCCGGTGCTGGCCAGCCAGCTCCGGCACCCGGTGTTCGCGGAGGAGATGGACGCATACTTCGCCCAGCGGCTCGCGGCCTGCGCCGAGGCGCCGGCCTCGCTCGCCAGGACCGGCGAGAGCCACCTGCTTCCCGTGGTGGCGTTCTGGCGCGCGCGGCTGGAGCGGCTCCAGGCGCTCTGGCTCGCCCTTGGCCGCGACCTCATCGGGGCGTTCCGCGCCGAGGAGGACGCCGGGCGCATCGAGATCATCGGCTCGGCCGCCACCCACGGTTTCCTGCCGCTCCTCGCCCGCGATGAGAGCATCCGCCTCCAGCTCGGCCTGGGCTTCGCCGAGCATCGCCGCGTCTTCGGCCGAGACCCGCGCGGCTGCTGGGTCCCGGAATGCGCCTACCGGCCGCGCGGCCCGTGGCATCCCTGGCCGGGCGGGCCCCGCGCGGCAATCCGCCGCGGCACCGACGAGCACGTGGCCGACGCCGGCTTCAGCTACTTCTTCGTCGATGCCCACCTGGTGCGCGGCGGCGAGCCGCTCAGCATCTCGAGCGGGCACGAGGCGCCGGTCATCGACCGCCAGAGCTTGCGGGAGCCGGGCGCGAGACAGGCGAGCGGGCGCACGCCGTACCGGCCCTATGCCGTGCTGTCGGCCAGCCGCGCGGGCGCCACCGTACTGGTGCGCGATCCCCGCGCCTCGACCCAGGTGTGGAGCCGGCACCAGGGCTATCCCGGCGATGCGCACTACCTCGAGTTCCACAAGCTCCGCTGGCCCGGCGGGCTCCGGCTCTGGCGGGTGAGTGCCCCCGGCACCGACCTCGGGGCCAAGGAGCCGTACGATCCGTCGAGCGCGCTGGAGCGCGCCGACGCGCACGCGGCCCACTTCGCGTCCCTGCTCGCCCAGATATCGTCGCACGAGGGGCGGCGGCGCGAGGGCGTCGTCGCCGTGCCGTTCGACACCGAGCTGTTCGGGCACTGGTGGTTCGAGGGGCCCGACTTCCTGGCCGACGTCTATCGCGCGCTCGCCGGCGGCGAGTCGGCCGCGCCGTCCACCGCGTCCGCGTACCTCGCCGAGCATCCACCGCGTTCGGGAATCCGGCTGCCGGCCGGCTCGTGGGGCGCCAACGGCGACTACAGCATGTGGCTCAACGAGCGCACCGCCTGGACCTGGGAGCGGCTCTGGCCGCTGGAGCAGCAGTTCTGGGACGCCGCACCCGCGGCGCTCGCCGATCCCGCCCGGCACGGCATCCTGGCGCAGGCAGCGCGCGAGCTGCTGCTGGCGCAGGCGTCGGACTGGCAGTTCATCATCTCGACCGGCGCCGTGGCCGACTACGCCGAGCGCCGGTTCACCGGCCACTGCGAGGCAGCCGAGGAGCTGGTCGGGGCACTGGCGGCCGCCGCCGCCGACGCTCCGGCGCTCGACACGGCCAATGCGCGAGCCGAAGAGCTGCACCGGCGCGACGACCTCTTCCCCGACGTCATCCCGGCCATCGCCGCGGCCCTCGGCGGCACCCGCGCGCAGGCGCGGGCATGAGCGGACTGCCGCGGCCCGGCGGGCCGCTCGGCTTCATCTTCGGCCTGCACCTGCACCAGCCGGTCGGCAATTTCGACCACGTCTTCGCCGAGCACGTGGAGCGCGTGTACCGGCCGATCCTCGCGCGCATCGCCGAGCGGGAATTCTTTCCCGTCGTGCTGCACCTCTCCGGCCCGCTGCTCGAATGGCTCGAGGCGCACGAGCCGGGGTACGTGGACGAGATCGGCCGTCTGGCCGCGGACGGGCACGTCGAGCTGCTCGCCGCCGGCTGGTACGAGCCGGTGCTGGCCGCCCTGCTTCGCCGCGACCGGATCGAGCAGGTCGGCTGGATGCGCGAGGCGCTGCGCGCGCGCTTCGGGGTGGACGCGCGCGGCCTCTGGCTCACCGAGCGCGTCTGGAGCCCCGAGATCGCCGCCGACCTCGCCGACGCCGGCATCCGCTCGGCGCTGGTGGACGACCGTCACTTCCTGGTCACCGGCTTCCCCCGCGAACGGCTGCACGCGCCCATCGTCACCGAGTCGGACGACCGCCGGCTCGCGCTCTTCCCCATCGACGAGCGGCTGCGCTACCTGATTCCCTTCCGCCCGCCCTCGGAGACGGCCGACTACCTGCGCTCGCTGCACGCCGCCGGGCACCGGCTCGCCGTGCTCGCCGATGACGGCGAGAAGTTCGGCGGCTGGCCCGGGACGTACGAATGGGTGTACGACCGCGGCTGGCTCGCCCAGTTCCTCGATACGATGGAGCGGCTGCGCGACGACGGCGTCGCCCGGCTGGTCACGCTCGAGACCGCGCTCGCCGAGGTGCCAAGCGGCGGGCTCGCCTATCTGCCGACGGCGTCGTACCGCGAGATGGAGGGATGGTCGCTCACGCCGGAGGCGGGCATCCGGCTCCAGCGCCTCGAGCACGACCTGGGCGAGGAGCGGATGGCCGGGCCGGACGGCGCGCTGGTGCGCGGCGCCCACTGGCGGAACTTCCTGGTGAAGTACCCCGAGGCCAACCGGATGCACAAGAAGGCGCAGCGGCTCTCGGTGCTGTGCCGGGAGCGCGGCGACCCGGAGCCCGCGCGCCGGGCGATCGGGCGCGCGCAGTGCAACGATGCCTACTGGCACGGCGTGTTCGGCGGCCTCTACCTCCCGCACCTGCGCGGCGCCACCTGGGGCAACCTCGCCGAGGCCGAAGGGATCCTCAGGCAGGGCGAGCCGCTCGCGTGGGAAGTGCTCGACTTCGACGCCGACGGCCACGACGAGGTCTGGGTGCACTCGTCGCGGTTCTCGGCGGTGGTGAGCCCGTGGCGGGGCGGCGCCATCGAGGAGCTGACCGATTTCGCCTCGGGCATCAACTACGCGGACGTGCTCACCCGCCGGCGGGAAGCGTACCACCAGTCGGCGCTCGATGCCTCGACGGCGCATGCCGACAGCGGCGGCGCACCGAGCATCCACGACATCGAGCGGGGACTGCACCTCGAGGAGCTGCCCGAGACCGACGCGTACGACCGGTCGCTCCTGCAGGAGCGCATGTCGGACGGCGGACCGAACTGGATCGGGGTGCCGATGGCGTGCTCGGTGGCGCAGCGCGACGGGGGCATCGAGCTGCTGCTGACGGGACAGGCACCCGCTGGGGAGGCGGGCGGCGCGCCGCTCGAGAAGCGCATCCGCTTCGACGCGAACGGGACGGTGACCGTGCGCTATGCCTGGGGCGTCCCGGGTGGTGATGCCGGGACTGCTGCGGACGCCGGTTTTACCGCCGAACTGTCGCTCGCACGCCCGCTGGACGTCGTCGCGGAGCCCGAAGCCGGCCGGCGGGAGCAGGTGATCGAAACGGTGGCCAAGTCCGAGCGCGGCCTCGACCGGACCGTGCAGGGACAGTCGGTGACGTACGCCTGGCCGGTGGCGACGCGAGCCGCATCGCTGCGGCTCGCGTTCCCGGCTGCCCCGGAGCGCCCGGCTACGGCGTGACCGGCTCCTGCTTCGCCTCCATGCGCAGGATCCAGAGGCCGGAGTTGATGTCCGGCACGTAGATCGTGCCGTTCTTCACCACGGCGCCCCAGGCGAAGGTCTGGTGCGGCTTGGCGCCCCTGGCGTCGGCGGTGAAGATCCAGCTCATCTCCCGGCCCTGGCGCAGCAGGTCGCCCTTGAGCTCGCCGGAGATGTCCACCGTGCGCGCCCCGCCCTGGTAGTTCCCCATGTAGAGCGTGTCGCCCGCCACCCAGATGTTGTGCACGCCGCCGTCGGTCGGCTCGTACCAGGCCACGATCTTCGGCTTCTCGATGTCCGAGACGTCGATCACGTGCAGGCGCCCGAAGGTCAGGTCGTTGCCGTTCTGGAGGCCGGTGGCGGGCCGCGATGCGTACACCTCGTCGCCGACGAAGACGTAGTTGCCGTGCCGCCACGCGGTGTGGGTGCCGCGGGCCCCCAGGCCGTAGAGGCCCTCGATGCGCGCGTAGGTCTCATCGAGGTCGTACTTGAGCTGGGACACCAGCTTCGGCGCCGCCGGCGAGCCGCCCCGGAGTCCCTTGCCGACATCGAGGATGATGAGCCCGTCGTTCCAGTACGAGAGGTAGGCGAGCCCGTCCTTCACGTCCACGTCGTGCACGTAGCGGCCGGTCACCCGGTCCGGCGTCTGCCAGCGACCGACCTCCTTCGGCGCGCGCGGGTCGCGGATGTCGATCACCCGGAGCGAGCCCGTGGCATCGTCGGTGAGGTAGACGTGGCCCTGGTACACGAAGCTCGAGTGCACGCCGCCCGACACGGTCTCGGTGTACTCCGACACCGGCTTCGGATGGCAGGGATCGGACGCATCGAAGATGACGATCCCGTTCTTCCGGTCCGAGGCGCCCTCGCGGGAGAAGACGCCGTACTTGCCGTCCTCGGTCGTCATCACGTCGTTGACCAGCCGGGCATTGGTGACCATCGAATCCACGATCTTCGGCGCGCGCGCGTCCGAGACGTCGATCGCGTAGACGCGGTCGGCGATGGTGCTCATGTAGGCGCAGCGGCCCCCCTGGTGCACCCAGACCTCGGCGCCGCGGTACGGCAGCGGCACCCGGCCGAGCACCTCCATGCCCCGCCCCACCCGCCGCAGCTCCACGTTGACGATGGCGTCTGCCGACTGCCGCCCGATCCGCGCCGAGACCGTGTACTTGCCCGGCCGCTCGGCGACGAACGCGCCGTCCGCATCGATCTGGGCCGCGCCCGTCTCGTCCATCGCGGCCACCGACCAGCGCACCGCCGCGTCGCGCACCGGCTGCCCGCCGGCGCCGGCGGCCTGCGCCGAGAAGCGCACCACGTCGCCGGTGCGCACCGACTCCGAGGGCGGCGTGATGCTCACCCGGGACACCGTTCCCGGGAGCACCTCGACGGCGTGCGTCGCGCTTGCGGCGCCGGCCTTCGCGGTGATCGTGGCGCGCCCCGGGGCCACGGCGGTGAGCCGGCCATCGGGAGTGATCGCGGCGACGCGCGCGTTGCTGGAGGAGAAGGTGAGCCGGTCGTCGCGCCGGTCGTTCTGCTCGCTGTAGGCGGCGCCCCCGAGGGTGAACTGGCTCCCCGCCACCAGCCGGGCCGGCCGCGGCTCGATCTCGACCCGCGCCGCCTTCTGCGGCAGGATGCGCACGATGGCCTGGCCGAGCGTCGGCTCGCCGGCTCCGGTGGAGGCGACCGCGGTGGCCCGCACCGTCCCCGTGTAGCCGCCCAGGACGACGCCCGCCGAGTCGGCGGCCCCGCCGTCGCCCACGGAGAACCACTGGATTCGCGCGCCGGGCACCTCGCGGCCCGAGGCGTCGAGCGCGCGGGCGCTGAGCTGGACCGTGGCCCCGACCTCGATCTCCGCCTCGGCGGGCGTCACCTCGACCCGGGCGATGGCCCGCGCGGGCGCCTGCGCCGGGGTGGCCTGCTGCAGCAGGGCGAGCAATACCGTAGCGAACATCGGCGATCCTCCGGAGATGGTGACGAACAGCGCTCAGTCTGGTAAGATACGCCCTGCGCACGGCGCGGGTTACCTTGGAGGCATGACGATGAACGCGCGGAAAAGTGTCCGGCTCGGGCTGGTGCAGATGGCCTGCTCGCCCGATCCGGCGGAAAATATGAAGAAGGCGGTGGCGGGAGTTCGGTCAGCTGCCGGAAAAGGGGCGCAGATCGTCTGCCTGCAGGAGCTGTTCCGCAGCCAGTACTTCTGCCAGACGGAGGACCACGCCCATTTCGCGCTGGCCGAGCCGATTCCGGGTCCCAGCACCGAGGAGCTGGGTGCGGTTGCCGGCGAGCTGGGCGTGGTCATTGTGGCGTCGCTGTTCGAGAAGCGGGCGGAAGGATTGTACCACAACACGGCGGCCATTCTCGACGCCGACGGCAGCTACCTCGGGAAGTACCGGAAGATGCACATCCCGGACGACCCGCAGTATTACGAGAAGTTCTACTTCACCCCCGGCGATCTCGGGTTCCGTTCGTGGGACACGAAGTTCGGCCGCATCGGCGTGCTGGTGTGCTGGGACCAGTGGTACCCGGAGGCCGCGCGGCTCACGGCCATGAGCGGGGCGCAGATCCTCTTCTATCCCACCGCGATCGGCTGGCTCCCGCCGGAGAAGGAGGAGCACGGCCAGCAGCAGCAGGCGGCCTGGGAGACGATCCAGCGGAGCCACGCGATCGCCAACGGCGTGTACGTCTGCGCCGTGAATCGCGTGGGCCATGAGGGCGCGCCGAAGCCCGGTGGCATCGAGTTCTGGGGCGGGAGCTTCGTCGCCGACCCGGGCGGGCGCATCCTGGTCAAGGGCGGCACCGGCGAGGAGGTGCTCGTCGCCGACGTGGACCTCGGCAAGGTGGACGTGAGCCGGACCCACTGGCCGTTCCTCCGGGACCGGCGGATCGATGCGTACCAGGACCTCACGCGGCGGTACCTCGATTGAGCCCTCGTGTCGTCGCCGCTCCGCTCGGGATGACACGCCCCTGATGCCCACCCCCGCCGAGCTCGGCTATCGCATGCCCGCCGAATGGGAACCGCATCGCGGGACCTGGCTCAGCTGGCCGCACAAGGAAGCGTCGTGGCCCGGCAAGTTCGCGCCGGTGCCGGGCATCTTCGCGGAGATGGTGCGCCATCTGGCACCGCGCGAGGAAGTGCACATCAACGTCGCCGACGAGGCGTTCGAGCAGGACGTGCGCGCCCTGCTCGCCGAGCACCGGGTGCCGGTCCGGAACGTCTTCTTCCACCACCACCCCACCAACGATGCCTGGTGCCGCGACCACGGCCCCATCTTCGTCCAGCGCACCCGGGACGGCGCCGCGGACGAGGCGATCATCGACTGGGGGTTCAACGCGTGGGGCGGGAAGTATCCGCCGTTCGATCTCGACGACGTCGTGCCCGCACGCATCGGCGCCGAGCTCGGCCTCGAGGTGTTCCATCCGGGCATCATCATGGAAGGCGGCTCGATCGACGTGAACGGCCTCGGCACGCTGCTCACCACCGAGGCGTGCCTGCTCAACCCGAACCGCAACCCGTCGCTCAATCGCGAGGAGATCGAGGAGTACCTCCGCTCCTACCTCGGGGTCACCCACATCCTCTGGCTCGGCGACGGCATCGTGGGGGACGACACCGACGGCCACGTGGACGACATCACCAGGTTCGTGGGCCCGCACACCGTGGTGACCGTGATCGAGGACGACCCGCACGACCCCAACTACGAGCCGCTGCGCGAGAACCTGGACCGCCTGCGCGAGATGCGCGACCAGGATGGGCTGCCCCTCCGCATCGAGACGCTGCCGATGCCTGCTCCGATGGAGCACGAGGGCCAGCGGCTCCCGGCGAGCTACGCGAACTTCTACATCGCCAACGGCATCGTCCTGCTCCCGCTCTACGACCGGGATCGTGACGATGCCGCGGCCGCCACGCTGCAGCGGCTCTTTCCCGACCGGCAGGTCGTCGGAATCGACTGCACCGACCTGGTCTGGGGCCTCGGCGCCTTTCACTGCGTGTCGCAGCAGTGGCCTTCCCTTCCCTCCACCGAGTGATCATGCCCGCATTGATCGAATGCGTCCCCAACTTCAGTGAAGGCCGCGACCAGCGCGTGATCGATGCCATCACGGCGAGGATCGCGGCGATGCCGGGCGTCACCCTGCTGCACGTGGATCCGGGCAAGGCCACCAACCGCACGGTGGTCACCTTCGCCGGCGAGCCCGGGGCGGTGGTGGATGCGGCGTTCGAGGGGATCCGCGCGGCCGCGGAGCTCATCGACATGCGGCGGCACCACGGCGAGCACCCGCGCATGGGCGCCACCGACGTCTGTCCGCTGGTGCCGATCTCGGGCATCACGCTGGAGGAAACGGCCGAACATGCCAGGCGGCTTGGCGAGCGCGTCGGGCGCGAGCTGGGGATTCCGGTCTACCTCTACGAGGCCGCGCAGCCGGACCCGGCGCGCCGCTCCCTCCCGGTGATCCGCTCCGGCGAGTACGAAGGTCTGCCGGCGAAGCTGGCCGACCCCGCGTGGAAACCGGACTTCGGCCCGGTCGCGTTCAATGCGGCCGCCGGGGCGACGGTGATCGGCGCCCGCGGCTTCCTGGTGGCGTACAACGTCAACCTCAACACCACGTCCACGCGCCGTGCCAACGCCGTGGCCTTCGACGTGCGGGAGGCCGGCCGGCCCAGGCGCGAGGGCGATCCGCTCACCGGCAAGGTGGTGCTCGACGCGGCCGGCGAACCGGTGATGATCCCCGGCGCGCTCAAGGCCGTGAAGGCGATCGGCTGGTACATCGCGGAGTACGGGATCGCGCAGGTCTCGATGAACCTGACGGACCTGGGGACGACGCCGCTGCACACGGCGTTCGAGGAAACCAGCCGCGCGGCCGAGCGGCGCGGCCTCCGGGTGACCGGTTCGGAGCTGGTAGGCCTGGTGCCGCTCAGCGCCATGCTCGAGGCCGGCCGCCATTTCCTCCGCCGCCAGCACCGTTCCACTGGCGTGCCCGATGCGCAGCTCATCCACATCGCCGTGCGCTCGCTCGGGCTCGACGAGCTGGCGCCGTTCGACCCCGCTGCCAGGATCATCGAGTACCGGCTCCGCGGCGCCGGTGGCGGGCCCCTGGTGAACCTGACGCTCGAGCGCTTTGCCGACGAGACGTCATCGGAGTCGCCGGCTCCGGGCGGCGGGTCGGTGGCGGCGGCGGTGGGCGCGCTGGGCGCCGCGCTCGGGACGATGGTTGCCAACCTCTCGGCGCACAAGCGCGGATGGGACGCGCGGTGGGCGGAATTCTCCGGCTGGGCGGAGCGCGGCCAGGCGCTCAAGGCCGAGTTGCTGGACCTGGTGGACCGGGACACGGCCGCCTACAACGAGGTGCTCGCCGCCTTCGCCCTGCCCAAGGGAACGCCCGAGGAGCAGGCGGCGCGCCGCGCCGCCATCGAGGCCGCCAACCGGGGCGCCATCGAGGCGCCGTGGCAGGTCATGCAGGCCGCGGCACGGATCTTCGACGTGGTGCAGGCGATGGCCGAGCACGGCCTCCCTGCGTCGGCATCGGATGCGGGGGTGGGAGCGCTGTGCGCGCGAACGGCCGTGCGGGGGGCGTGGCTCAACGTGCGGACCAACGTGGGCGCGCTCAAGGACCGGGCGCCGGTGGCGCACATCCTGGCGGACGGCGAGCGGATCGACCGCGAAGCCGCCGAGCGGGAGGCCGCGATCCTGCGGATCGTCGAAGCGAAGTTCGCCTAGGGCGCTGCCGAGGGCGCGGCCGGGCCGGCCGCGTAGACCGTCTCGCCGGCAATCACGGTACGGACGCAGGCATTCGCCCGCAGGTGGTAGAGCCAGTGGTTCACGTCCGGCGCGTCGATCAGCACGAAATCCGCCGGCGCGCCCGGCGCGATGGTGCCCACGCCCTCGAGCCCGAGCGCACGCGCCGCGATGGACGTCGCCCCCTTGAGTGCCTCCGCCGGCGTCATGCCCTGCATGGTGCAGGCAAGCGTGAGCGCGAACGGCAGGTGGAATGAGGGCGCCGACCCGGGATTGAAGTCCGTCGCGACCGCGACCGGCACACCCGCGTCGATGAACCGGCGGGCGCGCATCGGCGGCTGGCGAAGGTAGAGCGAGGCGATCGGCAGGCTCACGGCCACCACGCCGGCGCCGGCCATCGCCGCGATGCCCGCATCACTCGCATGCTCCAGGTGGTCGGCCGACAACGCGCCGACCTCCGCGGCAAGCGCCGCACCCCCACCGTCGCTGAGCTGGTCCGCATGCAGCTTGGGCGCGAGCCCCGCGCGCTTTCCCGCCAGCAGGATCTCCCGCGCCTCACCGATCGAGAACGCCGATTCCTCCACGAAGACGTCGCAGCAGCGCGCGAGGCCGTCCCGGGCCACTGCGGGGATCAGCATGTCGGTGAGCAGGGCGATGTAGCGCGCCCGGTCGTCCCGGTGCTCCGGCGGCACGACGTGCGCGCCGAGGAAGGTCGGCACGATGCGCACCGGGCCCCGCTCCCCGAGGGCGCGATAGACCCGGAGCAGCCGGAGCTCGGTGTCCGCGTCGAGCCCGTAGCCGCTCTTGCACTCGACGGTGGTGACGCCCAGGGCGGCCATGCCGGCCAGGAACCCGGCCGCGCGCTCGAGCAGCTCGTGTTCGGTCATCGCCCGGGTGGCCCGCATCGTCGAGACGATACCGCCGCCCGCGCGGGCAATCTCCAGGTACGTTGCGCCCCGCGCCCTGAGCGCAAATTCCTCCGCGCGCCACCCGCCGAAGGCCAGGTGCGTATGGCAGTCCACCAGCCCGGGCACGACGAGGCGGCCCTCCGCGTCGTCTGCGGGAAGGCCGCCGTAGTCCGCCGGCAGCTCCGCCTCCGGGCCGGCCCACACGACTCGCCCAGCATCCCACGCGAGGGCGGCCCGCTCGATCGCGTGGATCTCGCCCTGGCCGCCCTCGGGCCGGCAGGTCGCGAGGGTCCCGATGTTCCGGAGGAGCCGCATGCGCGGGCTCAGCCGGTGATCATCGGAAGGTCGATCCCGCGCTCCCGGGCGGTGTCGATCGCCAGCTCGTAGCCGGCGTCTGCGTGGCGCATCACACCGGTGCCCGGATCGGCGGTCAGCACGCGCTGGAGGCGGCGGCCGGCCGACTCGCTGCCGTCGGCCACGGCCACCATGCCGGAGTGGATCGAATAGCCGATCCCCACACCGCCGCCGTGATGGAGCGAGACCCAGCTCGCGCCGCAGGCGGTGTTGAGCAGGGCGTTGAGCAGCGGCCAGTCGGCAATGGCGTCCGAGCCGTCGCGCATCCCCTCCGTCTCGCGGTTGGGCGAGGCGACGGACCCGGTGTCCAGGTGGTCGCGGCCGATCACCAGCGGTGCCTTCACCTTGCCCTTCGCCACCATCCAGTTGAACCGCTCGCCCATCGTCGCCCGCTCGCCGTATTCGAGCCAGCAGATGCGCGCGGGCAGGCCCTGGAAGTGCACCTTCTCGCGGGCGAGGCGGATCCAGCGAGCGAGCGGCTCGTTCCCGGGGAAGGTCTCCAGCACGGCGTCGTCTGTGGCAGCAATGTCGGCAGGGTCGCCGGAGAGCGCGGCCCAGCGGAAGGGCCCGGCGCCGCGGCAGAAGAGCGGGCGGATGAACTCGGGCACGAACCCCGGGATGTCGAACGCCTCGCGCATGCCGCGGCGGTCGGCGACCTGCCCGCGGAGGTTGTTGCCGTAGTCGAACGCCACCGCCCCACCGCGCCGCAGCTCGAGCATGGCGCGCACGTGCACGGCCATCGAGTCGAGGACGCGCGCCTCGTAGCCTTCGGGGTCCGACTCCCGGAGCCCCGCGGCCTCGTCCAGGGACAGCCCGGCCGGGATGTAGCCGACGCGCAGGTCGTGCGCCGACGTCTGGTCGGTGACGATGTCCACTTCGACGCCGCGCCGGACCAGCTCCGGCAGCACCTCGGCGATGTTGCCGACCAGGCCCACCGAGAGCGCCTGCCGCCCGGCGCGCGCGGCCGACACGAGGGCGATCGCCTCGTCGAGGTCGTGCACGATCCGGTCGCAGTAGCCGGTGTCGACCCGCCGCCGGATCCGCGACTCGTCGACCTCGATCGCCAGGCAGACGCCGTCGTTCATCGTCACGGCCAGTGGCTGCGCGCCGCCCATCCCGCCCAGCCCGGCCGTCAGCGTTACCCGGCCACGGAGCGATCCGCCGAAGTGCTGTCGCGCGAGCTCCGCGAACGTCTCGTAGGTGCCCTGGAGGATGCCCTGGGTGCCGATATAGATCCACGAGCCGGCGGTCATCTGGCCGTACATGGTGAGTCCCAGCGCGTCCAGCCGGCGGAACTCGTCCCAGGTGGCCCAGCGCGGCACCAGGTTCGCGTTGGCGATCAGCACCCGGGGCGCCTCGTCGTGGGTGCGGAAGACGCCGACGGGCTTGCCGCTCTGCACCAGCAGCGTCTCGTCGTTGCCGAGCCGGCGAAGCGTCGCCACGATCTTCTCGTATGACGCCCAGTCCCGCGCCGCCTTCCCGCCGCCCCCGTACACGATGAGGTCCGCCGGGCGCTCGGCGACGTCCGGATCGAGGTTGTTCATGAGCATCCGGAGCGCCGCTTC
Organism: uncultured Gemmatimonadota bacterium; assembly: GCA_946480845.1. The sequence continues at coordinate 11,819 of CAMLLJ010000008.1, read as the reverse complement.
CTGGTGCCAGCCCCTGCAGGAGAGCGCGCTGCCGGTGGGGGCGCGGATGGTGCGGTCGGCGATCGAGGTCATGCCCCAAAATACAGCCGTTCAGGGCCGGCCGGGCGGGGAGCACGACGGGCGGATGTCGTTATTCCGCGGGAGCCACCGCTTTCAATGTAGAGGTCACTGATTCCCGTCGCCCCCAACAGGGAGGGTCCCATGCTCCGCCGGTCCTGGATTCAGTCCGCCGTCTCGCTGGTCGTGCTGCTCGCCCCGTCGGCCGCCACGGCGCAGGGGATCGAGTCGAACCGCACCCCGCTCCGCACCGCGCTCAACGAGATCGCCACCGTGCGCTCCGAATACGCGGACGCCTTCGCCCGCAACGACGTCGGCGCCCTCGCCGGCGTGTACACCGCCGACGCCGTGATCATCACCGGGGACGGCGCGATGTCCTCGGGCGGCGAGCAGATCCGCGGGCTGCTCGACCAGCAGGTGGCCCGGCTGGGCAAGGTCACCATCACCTCCGACACGGTGCGGGTCTACGGCCGGACCGCCGTGGACATCGGCCGCATCGTGGCCCAGCCCGAGGCCGGCGGCGAGGAGGCGAGCCGGTACGTGGCGGTGCTCCGGAAGGGGATGCGGGGCTGGAAGCTGGCCCACGTGGTGACCATTCCGGCCGGGGCCGGCGGGCGGGTGGCCGTGTCGCAGTAACCCCGCGCAGGCAGGTCCGTTCCGCACGGCCGCAGGGGGGCGGGGACCCCGGTCCCTTCCCCCCTGCAACCCTCCCGCCGATTGTTCTATCCAATCCCCTGCATGGTGACACCGACACGCGGAGTCAGAGCACTGCGACTCGAGCCCGGGCGCGAGAGGGCCAATGCCGACATGGTGGAGGCCACCCTGGCCGCCACCGGGGACGCCCACGCCTTCGAGCGGCTCTACCGGGCCCACGTGGCCCGGATCCACTCCCTCGCCCGGCGGATGCTGAGCGAGGACGAGGCCGACGAGACGACGCAGGACGTGTTCGTCCGGGCCTGGCAGAAGCTCGCCACCTTTCGCGGTGAGTCCGCCTTCGGGACCTGGCTGCACCGACTGGCGGTGAACGTGATCCTGGCACGGCGGTCCGAGCTGGCCACCCGGCGCCAGCGCTACCACGACGACGATGCGCCGCTCGAGCTGGTGTCGGCCCGGCGGAGCGGGCCCGAAGAGGCGATGGACTTCGAGGAAGCGCTGGGCCGGCTTCCCGACGGGGCCCGGCAGGTGTTCGTCCTGCACGACGTCGAGGGGTACCGGCACGAGGAGATCGCCGAGATGCTGGGCTGCGTGGTGGGGACTTCAAAATCTCAGCTGCACCGGGCGCGCATGGCGCTGCGCCGGCACCTGGACCGATAGGAACGACGATGACCGCTGACCGCTGGACCGACCGGCTCTCCGAATACGTGGATCGCGAGCTCCCCGACGCCGAGCGCATCGCGCTGGAGGCGCACCTCGCGGACTGCGCCGAATGCCGCGGCACGGTGGAACTGCTTGAGGCCGTCCAGCGCCGCGCGGCCCACCTCCCCGACCGCGAGCTGCGGCAGGACCTCTGGCCGGCCATCGCCGCGATGATCGGCAGCGGATCGCCGCTCCGGCCGGAGCCGGTGCCGGTGCGGCCGATCGCCGCCAGGCGCCGCTACGCCTTCTCGCTGCCCCAGCTCGCCGCCGCCGGCATCGCCCTGGCGATGGCGTCGGGCGGTGCCGTCTGGCTCGCCCGCGACGCCTCGGGGCCGGCAAGGCCGGCCGCCGTGGCCGCCACGCCGGCGCCCGACGCCGCGCCGGATGCCGGTGCGGGGCTCGCCAGCAACGCCGCGCTCCGGGCCGAGCAGACCTTCGACGCCGCCGTCGCCGACCTGCAGGCGGTGCTCGACGCGGGGCGCGACCGGCTCGACCCGCGCACCGTGTCGGTGCTGGAGAAGAACCTCACGGTGATCGACAGCGCCGTCGCCGAGGCGCAGCGCGCCGTCGCCGCCGACCCGGCCAACGCATACCTGAACAGCCACCTGGTCCGGACCCTGCGCCGCAAGGTGGAGCTGCTGCGCCAGGCCGCCACCCTCGTTTCCGCCCGCAGCTGAGAGGAATCCCGTGCTACTCGCCACCGTCGCAGCACTCGCCATGCTCGCCCAGTCGGGCGATACCACGCTCACGGCGCGGCGTGGCGACCGGCTCGAGGCCGAGAACCACAACGGCGACATCACCGTGCACACCTGGGCGCGGAGCGAAGTGCTGCTCCGGGTCAGCGGCTCCCGCCGGTCGGTGACGCTGGACCGCTCGGGCGGCACCATCTCCGTGGAGCTCGACTGGGAGCACGGGAATCCCGGCACCGTGAGCTACGAGCTCACCGTCCCGGCGTGGATGCCGCTCGAGCTGAGCGGGCTCAACACCGACATCGCCGTCACCGGCATCCGCGCCCCCATCTCGGCCGAGACCGTGAACGGCAGCATCGTCGTCGAGGGCGGGACCGGGACCATCAACCTCGCGTCGGTGGAAGGCTCGGTCACGCTGACGGGCGCCGACGGCCGCATCTCGGTCGAGTCGGTGAACGAGGACGTGAGCGTCCGCCGGAGCCGCGGAGAGGTTGCCGCCGAGAGCGTCAACGGGATCGTCCTGATCGATGCCGACTCGCGCCGCGTGAGCGCGGAGACGGTGAACGGGGACATCACCTTCAGCGGGCCGGTTCACGACGGCGGCACCTACAGCTTCGCCACCCACAATGGCAGCGTGGTGCTGGGGATGCAGGAGGGGACCAACGCCTCGGTGTCCGTGTCCACCTTCCAGGGGGACCTGCTCGCCGACTTCCCGGTGACCATCCGCGGCTCCCGCGAGCGCGGCTTCTCGTTCACGATCGGCAGCGGCAGCGCCCGGGTCGAGGTCGAATCGTTCCAGGGCACCATCCGGCTCGTGCGCCCGGGCGCCGTCCGGCTCCGCTGAACCTCATCCTTCACAGGGAGCACGACCCATGCTGCTGACCACGCTCGCCATCGCCGCCGCGCTGCAGGGAGCCCAGGGACAGGACTTCCGCTGGTCGGGGCGTCTGGCCGAAGGAAAGACGCTCGAGATCATGGGCGTGAACGGCGAGGTTCGCGCCAGCGCGGCGAGCGGCGCGACGGCGGAGGTCACCGCCTCCAAGAGCGGGCGCGGGGACCACGACGCCGTCCGCATCAAGGTCGAGGAGACCGATGAGGGCGTGACCATCTGCGCCATCTACCCGAACCAGGTGAGCGACTCCTGCCACGACCGCCAGATGCGCAAGGACCGGCGCCGGAACAACAACGAGAACAACGTGGAAGTGGACTTCGTGGTGCGCGTCCCTGACGGCGTGCGCTTCGTCGGCCGGACCGTGAACGGCAGCGTCGAGGCCACCGGCCTCACCGGGGATGCCGAAGTCTCCACCGTGAACGGCGATGCCAGTGTCAGCACCCGCGGGTGGGCCGAAGCCACCACGGTCAACGGCGACGTGGACGCCACCGTCGGGCGCGCCGACTGGCGCGGCTCGGCCGACTTCCAGACGGTGAACGGCACGGTCACGGTCACGCTCCCCGGCAGCGTGGACGCCGACGTCGAGGCCCGGACCGTGAACGGCGAGATCGAGACCGACTTCCCGCTCACCGTGACCGGGCGGTTCGGCCCCCGGAGACTGAACGGCCGGATCGGGAGCGGCGGCCGCACCCTCTCGCTCGAAACGGTCAACGGCGCGATCCGCATCCGCCGCGCGAGCTGAGCGCCCTCCCCCTCCGAGCCCCCGGGAACCGGAACCAACGGTCCCGGGGGCTCGTGGCGTCTGAAACAATGTTCCACCGGGAAGCGTCCTACCTTCTACAACTGTCTTAGTACTGCCTGCCACTCATCGGAGCCGGGAATCCATGCCGCGAGCCAGTCTCCTCCTCTGCTGCCTCCTGCCGTGCGCCACCGCCGCCTTGGCGCAGACGCCGGCGGGAACGCCGGTGCAGGCGGTCGCAGGGTCCAGGGCGAGCACAACGCCACCGGCTGCGGCGGCCAAGGAATTCACGGCGACCCGGCTCGCCAGTCCGGCGCACCCGGTGGTGGACGGCCGGCTGGACGACCCCGCCTGGCAGGGCGCGGCCTGGCGGGATGACTTCCTCCAGAAGCAGCCGGTGGAGGGTGGCACGCCCAGCGGTCGCACCCAGGTGGCATTCATCTACGACGACGACGCGCTGTACGTCGGCGCGCGCATGACCAGTGCCAACCCCGGCGGCATCCCGACCACCGTGGCCCGCCGTGACCAGTACACCGATGCCGAGCACCTGATCGTCGCGTTCGACACGTATCGCGACCACCGCACCGCCTACAGCTTCACCGTCTCGTCCGGCGGCGTGCGAGGCGACTACTACCATCCCGACGACGCCGAGGGCTCCCGCGACGTTGCCTGGAACCCGGTCTGGCAGGGCGAGGCGCACGTCGACTCGCTGGGCTGGACCGCGGAGATGAGGATCCCCTTTTCCCAGCTCCGGTTCGCGGCGGCGGGCGACCAGCTCTGGGGCGTCCAGATCAACCGCTGGATGCCCAACGTCAACGAGGACGTGTACTGGATCGTGATCCCGGCGCGCGAGACGGGCTGGTCGTCCCGTTTCGGCCTGCTCCGCGGCATCACCGGCATCCGGCCCTCGCGGCGACTCGAGCTGGTGCCGTACGTCGCCGGAAGCGCGACGTTCGCCACGGCCGAGGCGGGCAATCCCTTCGACGACGGGAGCGAGATGACCGGGCGGGCCGGCGCCGACCTCAAGTTCGGCCTCGGGCCCAACCTCACGCTGGATGCGACGGTGAACCCGGACTTCGGCCAGGTGGAGGCGGACCCCGCGGAGGTGAACCTCTCGGCCTTCGAGACGTTCTTCGACGAGCGGCGGCCGTTCTTCACCGAGGGCGCACAGCTCCTCGAGGGCGGCGGGGCGTCCTTCTTCTATTCGCGGCGCATCGGGCAGGCGCCGCGGGGCGGTGCCACCGGAGATTTCGTGGCCAGCCCGCTCAACACCACCATCCTGGGCGCCGCCAAGGTGACCGGGCGCCTCGCGTCGGGGCTCTCCGTGGGCGCGCTCACGGCCTTCACCGGACCCGAGGACGCCCGCACCTTCGACGCGGTGAGCGGCACCTTCGGTCGGACCCGCGTGGAGCCGTTCACCGCCTACGGCGTCGGCCGGGTGCAGCGGGAGTTCGGCCCCAACGCCTCCACGGCCGGCCTCTCATTCACGGCCGTCCACCGCAGCATGGACGAGGGCTCGCCGCTCGCGAGCCTGCTCAACCGGGAAGCCTTCACCGGCGGCGGCGACGTGAATTTCCGGACCGCGGGGGGCGCCTACGAGTTCGACGGCAGCTTCGGGCTCAGCTACCTCCGCGGCGACCCGGGCGCGATCGAGCAGGTGCAGCGGCACCCTGCGCACTTCATGCAGCGGCCCGATGCGACCGAATTCACCTTCGACCCGACGCGCACCTCGCTCTTCGGATGGGGCGCGGGGTTCGAGGCCGAGAAGAATACGGGGCGCCACTGGGTGGGGTTCGCGGGCGTGAGCGCCGAGTCGCCCACGTTCGACCTGAACGACGCCGGCCGCCTGGGCAGCGCCAACGACATCAACGCCTATTTCGGCGTCACCCAGCGCGAGACCGAGCCCGGCCGGCTGTTCCACCGGCGGAGCAGCAACTTCTTCCTGGGTCGCAACTGGAACTTCGGCGGGGTGCACACCGGCACCGAGGCCTCGCTCGGCAACAGCTTCACGCTGCGGAACTTCTGGCGGGTATTCGTGGGCGGGTACGTCAATTCCCGCTACCAGAGCGACGACCTCACCCGCGGCGGGCCGCTGATGGGCCGCGGTCACTCGCGCGGCTTCGACCTCGAGCTGGCGGGCAGTGAGGGGAGCCCCCTCGTGTGGCGGACGACGTATGCGTACTACAGTGACGAGGAAGGCGGCGTCCGCTCGCGCCTCTCCGGCGGCGCGGCGATCCGGCCCGCCCCGCAATGGCGCGTCAGCATCGACCCGGGCTGGACGCACGAAGTCGTGTCGCGGCAGTTCGTCGCCGCGGTGCCCGGCGGGTCGCCGGCCACCTTCGGCACCCGCTATGTCTTCGCCTTCGTGGACCGCACTACGCTCTCGGCGCAGATCCGGCTCAACTATTCGTTCACGCCGGACCTGAGCCTCGAGCTGTACGCCGAGCCGTTTGCGGCGAGCGGCCACTTCCGTGATTTCGGCGAGCTGCCCGCCGCGCGGAGCCGCGACCTGCGTACCTACGGCACCGACGGCACCACCATTACGCCGACGGACGGCGGCTACACGGTCACCGCCGACGGCGACACCTTCACCCTGCCCGAGCGCGACTTCAACGTCCTCTCCTTCCGGAGCAACCTCGTGCTCCGCTGGGAGTGGCTGCGCGGCAGCACGCTCTTCGTGGTGTGGCAACAGGACCGGTCGGGGGCGGCCACGAGCCCGGTGGGCGTCGGATCGCTGTTCGATACCTTCGGCAGCGAGGGGCGGAACTTCCTGGCGGTGAAGGCGAGCTACTGGCTGTCGGCCAACTGAGCGCGGGCGGTCACGGCCTGGGGACGATGGTGAGCTCCAGCGTGGCCGGCCCCTCGCCATCCGGGCCAATCACGAACCAGCGCGGCTCGGCGTCCACCTGCCAGAGGTCGAGCAGGGGCTGGCCGACGGCAAGCTCGTACTCGCCGGGGGTGACACCCAGCGCGTAGAACGAGCCGTCGGTGAAGGTGGTGATCGAGCGGCGCCGGCCGGTCCGGCGCTCGGTGAGCACCAGTGTCGCGCCCGCGACACCCTGGAGCTTCCCGCCGAAGCTCCGGGTCACGCTGCCCTCCAGCACCGCGCCCATGGTGAGCGGAACGTCCACGGCGGTGAACGCGTTGGGCGTCGGCAGGACGGCGACCGCGCGGTCGCTCGCCACCCAGAGCGGCGAATCGAAGCTGAGCGAGTCGGCCGACACGAGCAGCGGCTCGAACGGCACGACGTCCCAGACCCGGTAGACCCCCAGCGAATCGGAGTACGCGCTCCCCGAGCCGACCTGCAGCCGCACATTGGGGAGCCCTTCCTCGCCCACGTCGCGCCTGCCGTTGCCATTGGTATCCAGGAAGACCACGCCGGCGACACCGCCCCGCTGCAGCGACGGCCCCGCATCGAGGGTGAGCGAGCCGCGCTGCCGGTCGTAGATCATCGAGCCCTGCAGATACTGCGTCATGCCCGCGGGCGCTCCGCGCTGCGCGCTCAGCGTGGTATAGGAGCGAACCGCGTCGAAGGACGACGCCACGCCCAGGGTGAACGCGGGCCCCGCCGCGCCGCGCACCCAGTTCACGCCGGCCTCGACCCGCACCGCCCCGAGCACCGGGCGCGCGATCGAAATGGATGCCAGGCGCGGCGTGGAGAGCCCCTCCGACTCGTAGCTGCCCCGGAGCCAGGAGCGGCGGAGCAGCGCCCCGACCCGGCCGCTGGGCACATAAAACGTGGTCAGCCCGAAGAACCCGCGTGATGTGGTCCCGACCCCATCCACTCCGTCCCGCTCGAGCCGTGCATACGGCTGCAACCGCACGTCGCCCAGCTGTGCCGAGACCGCGCCCTGCAGCCGCTGGACGGTTCCGGTCGCGGTGGTCGCCAGCTCGGCGGTGGCGTCGGCGTAGAAGAAGTCGCGCCGGGCGTCGGGGCGGTAGAAGGCGGCCAGGCGGAGCTGCCGCCGCCGGCTGAGCGGATTGAACAGCGACGCCACGACATCCTCGTCGTAGCGCGTATAGTCCGCGCCCAGCCGCAGGTTGAGCGTCGGCTCGAAGCCGATGCCCCCGCGCACCAGCCCGTTGCCCACCACCTCCGCCTGCACCGTCCAGGCGTAGCTGAGGCTTCCCACGGCCGAGACGTACGGGTGCGCCAGGTCGGCCAGGGAGTCGCGCCAGATCCGGTCCATGCCGGCCGCCATGGTCCAGCGGCGGGAGACGCCGTAGCGGATGTCCGCGTTCGCCGTCGCCGCGCAGGGGGCGAGCCGGCAGGCGCCGGCGGAGAGGCCGTACTCGAACTCGCGCGCGCGCAGCAGTGTGGTGGCCGCCCGGTAGGTGCGGCTGAAGGTCTGGCGCTCGCCGAAGGGGCCGTAGGCCACCAGCTCGATCGGGTTCTCGCCGAAGAGGACCGGAACGTCCACGCCGAACGCGCCGTCGGCGAGCACCGAATCGAGCCCCACGAGCTGCCCGCCGCGGTAGGCCTCCACCTGCCACCCGGGAGGCAGCCGGCCATTGAACGCGTAGGTGCCCAGCAGCGACGGTCGCACGTACGGTGCGTTGGTGACGGTGATGCCGCGGCCCGAACGCGGGCGGGGGCCCGAGCCGGGGCCGTCGCCGATCCGGAGCTGGCGAAGCCAGCGGTTGCTGCGCCAGACGCCGAGCCACGAGCCGTCGACCTCGACATCGCCCTCACCGGCCGGACCGGCGCTCCGGAGGGCGCCCTCGAGCGAGCCGCCCAGTACGCTCGTGCCGGCGGCCACTGAGTACGAGCTCCCGGCCAGCGGATCGGAGCTGGGCGAGAACCAGGAGTAGTCGAGCACGAAGCCATCCCACCGGGTGCGGGAGGCGGCGACGGTGCGGCTCGCCGGCATGCCCTCCACTGCGCGGCGGAGGCCGTCACGCGCCGCCTCGCGCCGGAGCCGCTCGCCGAGGGGAAGATTGTGGATGTCGAGCACCACGGCCTCGAGCTCGGGCCAGCTCACGTCGAAGCGCACGCCGACCAGCTCGCCGAGGAGCGCGGCGGCCACGTACACGTCGCCGTCGCGCGCCGTCACGAGCGACGGATCCACCGCCATCTCGCGCGCGCCGGTGCGCGCGAGATGCGCGCGCGTGTCCACGAGCAGCGGCACGTTGCCCGGCTGGAGCGTGGCGTGCAGCCGGCCGGTTGAATCTGCGGCGGCGCGGATCTCGGCCATCTCGAAGAACTGGAGCGCGGGCAGGAGGAGCTCGCGGCCCACCCGGAAGCCCGGGACGGTCCGCGCCACCGCCTGCCCGAGCCGCAGCTCGACCAGCATCGGCTCAACGAGGGAATCGGGATCCTGCGCGGCGAGCGCGGGCGCGCCGGCGAGCGCTCGCAGGGCGAGCGCCAGCGCCAGGGCGAATCCCGCGCGGGTGCGCCGCATGGCGCTAGGGGAGGTCCACCGCGATGGAGTCGCGCACTGCGCGGAAGCTCAACAGCGACTCGGCGGGGAGATCACGGCGTTCCGGCAGCACTTCCATCCGCAGCGTGTAGCGGCCGGGCGGCACCGAATCGGACGGCGCCGTGAAGCGCGGCTCCAGCTCCATGTAGGTCGAAACCGGCTGCGAGAAGGAGGCACGCACCTGCCCCGACGCATCCACGAACTCGCCGCGCACGGTGCCGATCATCGCGGCATTTCCCTGGCGGTCGAGCCGGGCGCGCACCACCACCGAATCGTCGGTGCGTGCGGCCCGCAGGCCGGAGAGGGCGACGCCGGTGGACACCTTCCCCTTGCGAAACAGGACCGGGAGCAGGGTGCGCACCTCGATCGAGAGCCCGACCTGCACGCCGGTGTCGGCCGCGCTGGTGATCGGGAGCTTTCCCCCGCGGGCAAGCACGGCGAGCCGGGCCCAGTACTCGCCGTCGGGGAGGTCGGCCGGCGGCGAGACGAGGAGGCGCACGGTCTGCTGCGCCCGGGGGTCGATGGTCATGCGGCGCGGGAAGACCCGGATCCAGTCCGCGGCGGAGACCACCCCCGAGTCGGGGCGCTCCGGGGTGTGCAGCTCGAGCCGGCCGGTGCTGTCGGTGACCGTGTAGGCGAAGAAGGCCGAGATCTCCACTTCGGCCGGCTCGTCACCCGGGTTCACCAGCAGCAGCGACGTGGTGCGCGAGCGCGAGTCGATGACTACGGTCGTCGGCGCGATCAGCAGGCCCTGCGCATGGGCGGCGGCGGGCCCGGCCGCCAGGGCCGCTGGGAGGGCAAGCAGACGGAGCAGGCGCGAGGACCGAGTCATGGATAGGCGACCGTGATGGTGATGGTCCCGGTATAGTTGCCGGGCTGCTGGTTGAATGCCGGCGACGCGGTGCCGCCGATGTAGAGCGTCCCGCGCCCGTTCGAGGTGTTGGTGAGGACCACCGTCGAGTTGCGGGGATCGAACGCCACCTGGGACCCGATGGCACCCAGCGCCGAGTAGCCGGCATCGTTGGGGCCGAAGGAAATCGGCAGCGTGGCCCCGGCCGGCCCGCTCATTGACGCGGGCAGCGAGATCTGGATGATGATGGGCGACTTGGGCTGGGCCGTGATGTTCACCTGCCCTGCCCGGACGGCGTCGGTCCGGAGCACGCTCATCGGCGTGCCCGCGAGCAGGAGCCCGAAGGCGAGGTTCTTGATGCCCGCGACCTGGATCGGCCGCTGCGCCGGGAGCGGCGCGGCAGCGACCGCCAGGAGCATGGGAAGCAGCAGGAACCGGCCAGCGGACATGTGCGTCGTTCCTCGAGGTGCGGGCCCGGACGCGCGGAGGGCGGTGGCATCCGCACCACCGCCCTCGCGCACGTCCGGATGAGCGGCTCCGCTCAGGTGTAGAAGACTTCGAGCACGACCGGCTGCGTGTAGGTGCCGGGGGCCACCACGCCCGCCGCGGTCAGCGTCGCGCCGATCCAGACGAAGTAGTTGCCGTCGGCCGCGTTCATGGTCACGCTCTCGGCGGACCCGGCCGTCGGCGTGAAGGCGGTGGCGCCCGCGGCGGTGTTGACGTCGCGGTGCAGGCCCGTCCACCCGGACAGCGCAAGGCCGGCAATCTGGAGCGTCGCCGGCAGCGCATTGAACCGGAAGGAGACGGACGAGCCGGGCGCACCCGCCATGGAGAAGTGACCGCTCGCCGCCGCGCCCGCCGCGACGGTCTTGACCTGCGACGGTGCGATGTTGCCGAAGGCCAGCGCCGCATCGCCGTTCACGGTGAGCGCCTGGAGCACGGTCGCCGTCGCGTCGATGTTGTCGGTGATCTGGGCCGCCGCAGGCGCCGCAAACGCGGCGGTCCCGGCAAGTGCGAGCACGAACTTGAGCGAGGTACGCATGGTCACGGTCCTGTCCCTGGGGGTTGAAGTGCGAGCCGGGAGATGACGGCAATGCATCCGGGCCGCTCAGGGGCAACCGCCGTGCCAATGGTGTCAGTCCCCGAACAATTGTCGGGTTTCTTGACAGTGTCGTGGAACCGGTAGAGACCCAAGCACTTATGGGAGATGAAGCTGGGTCCGGTGGACGAGATGACCAGAATCGAACGTATTCTGGACAGGAGCTGCAATTCCGACTGTGAGCCGGGAACCCATTGGCCCGCCGCCACTTGCGAGGTTCAGCCGGGCGACGATACCCTCTCAGCAATGGCGCACCGGTTCTTGCTCCTGTGCCCGTCGCCCCCGCAGTCCATGGTGTCCGTGTGAAGCTCGGAGCTGGTACGCTCTTCCGTTCCGGCGTGGCCGCCGTCCTGCTGTCGATCGGCACGGCGGCACAGGTCAACGCACAGGCGTCTGGCGTATTGCAAGCGCGGGTGCGGGTGCTCCCGGGGCGTCCGGGACCGGCCGCCCGCGTGATCTCCGAGCACGCTGCGGCCGTGGTCCGGGCCGGCAGGCCGCTGGCGGTGGATCCGGCCGCATCCCGGGCCCGGGTGGAACTGCGGGTGATGCCCGACTCGTCGGCGGCGCGCCCTTCACGACTCCGCGCCACCGTGACCTACCTCCGCTGAGGGGCCTTCGACCCTGAGCAAAGAGGCGCCCCCCGGCCGCAGCCCCGGGGGGCCCAGTTTCACGCGTCCGGCCCGGCCGACATCACCCGCACCAGCACGGCCCCCGGCG
>CAMLLJ010000007.1 GCA_946480845.1 uncultured Gemmatimonadota bacterium | reverse complement strand
CGGGGCGAGTCCTGGAAGCAGAAGCACTTGACCACGTAGCCGAGCTCGCTCAGCGTGGCGGCGGCGGCCGCGCCGGCGAGTCCGCTGCCGACCACGATCACCGTGTGCTTCCGCTTGTTGGCCGGGTTCACCAGCTTCATCTCGAACCGGTGCTGGTCCCACTTCCGCTCGATCGGTCCCGCGGGGATCCGCGCGTTCAGCTCCATGGTCACCTCACCAGCCCGAGCACGATGGCCACCGGCACGGCGCTGAAACCGAGCCACAGCAGCAGGGCGATCACCAGCGCCGTCTTCCGGCGGAGCGGCCAGCGCGTCGGCTGCGCCACACCCAGGGTGCGCGCCGAGCTCCACGCGCCGTGGTAGAGGTGCAGGCCGAGGAAGAGCATGGCGGCCAGGTAGAGAACCGCCACCAGCGGGCTGGTGAACGCCTTGACCAGGTTGCCGTACGCATCGAGGGGGACGAACGAGCGGTCGAGGTCGAGCGTGGTGAAGTGCAGGACGTGCAGCACGATGAACAGGAGGAGGAAGACCCCGCCCCACCGCATGGTGCGCGCAGCCCAGGTGCTCACCTGCGGTTCGCGCCGGACGTAGCCCACCGGCCGCGCCGCCCGGCTCCGGACGGTGAGCTGCCACGCCATGAGCACGTGCAGCACCACGGCGACGATCAGCACCGCGCGCTGCAGCAGCACGACTTCGTGCAGCGGCCCGTGCAGCATCGCCGCGTAGTCGTTGAGCTTCTGCCGCCCGGCGAAGAGCTGCAGGTTGCCGGCCATGTGGAGGATCACGAAGGCGATCCCGATCACCCCCGTCACCGCCATGATGATCTTCTTGCCGACCGTGGACCGGTAGAACGCGAGCATCACCTCAGCCCGCGTCGACCGACTTCTGCGTCTCGCGCACCGCGTCGGCCGACTTGCGGAGCTCGCTGCGCTCGGCGTCGGTGAGCGTGACCTCGATGATCCGCTCGAGCCCGCCGCGGCCCAGCTTGCAGGGCACGCCGCAGAAGACGTCCTTCAGGCCGTACTCGCCGGTGAGCCAGGCGGAGCACGGCAGGATCCGCTTCCGGTCGTGGGCGATCGCCTCGACCATCTGCACCGCGGCCGAGCTGGGCGCGTAGTAGGCCGAGCCGGTCTTGAGGAGGGCGACGATCTCGGCGCCGCCGTTCCGGGTGCGGTCCACGATCGCGGCGAGCTTGTCCTCGGCGAGGAGCTGGGTGACGGGAATGCCGGAGACGGTGGTGTAGGAGACGAGCGGGACCATGGTGTCGCCGTGGCCGCCGAGAACCATCGCCTGGATGTCCTCGACCGAGACGTCCATGGCCTCCGAGAGGAACATCCGGTAGCGCGCGGTGTCGAGCACGCCCGCCATGCCGATGACGCGCTCGCGCGGGAAGCCGCTGGCCTTCATCGCCACGTAGCACATCACGTCGAGCGGGTTGGAGACGACGATGATGATCGACTTGGGGGCCACCCGGGCGATGTTCTCGGCCACCGAGCGCACGATGCCGGCGTTGGTGCGGACCAGGTCGTCCCGGCTCATGCCCGGCTTCCGCGCGATGCCCGCGGTGACGACGAACACCTCGGCGTCCCTGGCCTCGTCGTAGCCCTGGGAGCCGACGCAGCGGACGTCGAAACCCTCGATGGGAGCGGACTGCCACTGGTCGAGCGCCTTGCCCTGGGGCACCCCCTCGGCGACGTCGATCATGACGACCGTGCGCGCGAGATGCTTCTCGGCCAGCCGCTGGGCCGCCGTGGCCCCCACGTTGCCCGCACCGACCACCGCCACCTTGTTCAGCATGTTGCGAAGCTCACCAGTTCGGAGGAGAGGAAGCGAAACGGCGCCTCGAACCGCTGTGGCTCAAGGCGCCGAAATGTATACGGGAGCGAGAGATGAGCCAAGATCGTCACCCGCTTCGCCGCGGTACACCGCTCCCTGCGCTCAGCGGCGCCGCCGCGTTCCCTTCCGCCCGGGCGGTCTCGGCCCCTCGGCCGCCGTGCCATCCTTCAGCCGGCCCAGTCCCTCGTACACCACGACGCTCACCGCATTCGCCAGGTTGAGGCTTCGCACCGGCCCGTCCATCGGGATGCGGAAGCACTGCTCCGGGTGCTTCTCCAGGATGCGCGCCGGCATGCCGTCCACTTCGTTCCCGAACACCAGGACGCTGTTGGCCCGAAAAGGGGCCGACTTGAAGTCCTGCTCGGCGTTGGCGGAGAAGTAGATGCAGCGCTCCCGCGCAATCGCGTCGCGGAAGGCGAACCAGTTGGCGTGGACCCAGAGGTCCACGTCCTTCCAGTGGTCGAGTCCCGCGCGCCGCACCTCGCGGTCCTCGATCGAGAAGCCCAGCGGCTCGATCAGGTGCAGCGGCGAATCGGTGGCGGCGCAGAGCCGCGCGATGTTGCCGGTGTTGGGCGGGATCCTCGGCTCGATCAGGGCGACGTGCAGCGCCATCAGCCACCTCTCGTGTGCATCTCACGCCGGGGATCGGCGCGGAGTCCCTCGATCGCGTACAGCGCCCCGCGCTCGGGCAGGACGGCCCGGGCCTCGGCGCCGCGGTCGTCCCGGCTGCGCCAGGCGGACTCGATGAGCGCCGCGAGCTCGGCGTCGCCCGCCCCGGCGCGGAGGGGCGCGCGGAGGTCGATCCCGTCGGGCGCGTAGAGACAGAGGAACCAGGTCCCGTCCGCGGTGATCCGGCTCCGGTCGCAGGCACGGCAGAAGGGGGCCGTGGTCGACGCGATGATCCCGAACGTGGTGCCGTCCCGCAGGGCGAAGCGCTCGGCGGGCGCGCTCGAGCCCGGCGCGCCGAGCGGCTCGATCTCGCCGTGCCGCCGCGCGATCAGGTCGAGCAGTTCGGCGCGCGAGACCACCTGCGACATCTCCCACCCGGTGGCACCGCCCACGTCCATGTACTCGATGAAGCGCGGCTCGAGCCGGCGCGCCCGCGCGAATTCGAGGATGTCGAGCACCTCGTCGTCGTTGTATCCGCGGATCACGACGGTGTTGAGCTTGGTGCCGGAGAATCCGGCGGCATCCGCCGCGTCGATGCCGGCCAGCAAGTCCGCGTGGTGCGCGCTCCGCGCAAAGGCGAGCATCCGGTCGGCCCGGAGGGTATCCAGGCTCACGGTGACACGGTCGAGTCCCGCGTCGCGCAGTGACGCCGCATGGCGCGCGAGGAGGAGCCCATTGGTCGTGAGCGCGATCTCCCGCACCTCCGGCACGTCCGCCAGCTGCGCGACCAGCCGCTCGATCCCCTGCCGCAGCAGCGGCTCGCCACCCGTGAGCCGCACCTTGCCCGCTCCGAGCGAGGCGAACAGGCGCGCGATCCGGGTCAGCTCCTCGAAGGTGAGGATCGATTCACGCGGCAGCCAGGTATAGTCTCGCTCCGGCATGCAGTAGCGGCACCGGAGGTTGCAGCGGTCCGTCACCGAGAGCCGGAGGCTCCCGAGCGGCCGGCCGAGACGGTCGAGCGGCGTCGTCACCTGGGCGCCTCGTGGGGCTGCCCGGCGGGAGTGGTGCCGCCCGGAGCGGTCGGGTCCACCCAGGCGACGGTGCCGTCGGCGTAGCGCTCGCGCTTCCAGATCGGCACCGTCCGTTTCACCTCCTCGATCACCCACCGGCAGGCCTCGAACGCCTCGCCGCGATGCCCGCCGGCAGCGGCAATCGCCACCGCAACATCGCCGATTGCCAGCGTGCCGAGGCGGTGCTCGAGGGCGATTCCGACGGGCCAGCGGCGCTCCGCCTCGGCCACGATGCGCGCGCACTCGGCCTCTGCCATCGGCGCATAGGCGGAATACTCGAGCTCGAGGACCTGGCGGCCCGCATGATGGTCGCGCACATGACCCACGAAGGTGACGAGCGCGCCACGCTCCGCGCGCACCACGCGTTCCGCGAGCCGCGCGGGCTCGATGCTGTCGGAGGTCAGAAACATCTACCCCCCGGCGAGCGGAGGGAGGAGCGCCAGCTCGTCGCCCGGCGCGAGGGGGTGGTCCGGGGCGACCTGGCGCAGGTTCACCGCGCACAGGAGCTGTCGTGGCAGCAGGTTGCCCGCCGGCCGTTCACGCAGTGCTTTAACGGCGTCCGCCACCGTGGCCCCCTGCACCAGCCGGAGCGGGAGCGACTCTGCGCCGAACAGCTCGGCGTAGCGGCCGAAGAGCAGGATCTCGAGCTCGAGCAACGTCATGGCCCCCAAAGACGAGAGCCGGGGCCGCGCGGTTGCGCAGCCCCGGCCCGGAAATCGGTGCAGATCAAAGCGGCGGCGCCGACCCCGCGCGGCCGCCGGCCGAATCCGGCTCCGGCTCATCCGCGACGAGGGCGCGCAACTCCTTGCTGGGCTTGAACACCGGCACTGGCCGCGCGGCCACCTCGACCGGATCGCCAGTGCGCGGATTGCGCGCCATGCGCGTCTTGCGGCGCCGGATCTTGAAGGTGCCGAAGCCACGGATCTCGATGTTGTGCTGGTCGCGCAAGGCATCCTTGATGGCATCCAGGAACGCATCCACCACGCGGGCGCAATCCTTCTTGGAGATCATCGGCCCCGCGGTGCGCGCAATGGAGGCGGTTACCGTTTCCACGAGATCGGCTTTGGTCATGCATCCCCCAAGAGGGTCACAGACGAACGGCGCCCCGACGAGGCGTCCATGGGCCGATTCTACGGGCTTAAGTGTTGCGTGTCAAGGGGTTGGCCCATTTCGGGCCAGGCGGGTCAGCGCGGCGAGGGGGCACGCTCCCGCATCGAGCGGAGAAACTCGGCGAAATGGGGATAGGCGTCGTGCGGGCCCGGCGCCGCTTCGGGATGGTATTGGACGGCGAAGATGGGGAGCGTCCGGTGCCGGATTCCCTCGACGGTGCCGTCATTGAGGTTAAGGTGGGTGACCTCAAGTTCCGGCGCACCGGGGATCCCGTGCTCGTCGCCCACCACGGCAAAGCCGTGGTTCTGGGTGGTGATCAGGACGGTGTCGTCGCGGAGGTCCTGGACCGGGTGATTCCCGCCCCGGTGGCCGTAGGGCATCTTCTGCGTGCGGGCCCCGTAGGCGAGGCCCACGAGCTGGTGGCCGAGGCAGATGCCGAAGGTCGGCAGGCCCTCGTCGCCCAGCTCGCGGATGGTGCGCACCGCGTAGTCCACCGCCGCAGGGTCGCCGGGGCCGTTGGAGAGGAAGAGCCCGTCCGGCGCCAGGCGCCGCACGTCGTCCGCCGGCGTCTGCGCCGGCACCACCGTCACCCGGCAGCCGGCGGCCACCAGCATGTTGACGATGTTGCGCTTGATGCCGTAGTCGTAGGCCACGACGTGCGGACCGGCGCCCTCGGTGTACGGCCTCGACACCGTGGCCTTCGAGGCGAGGTCCAGGCCCTCCATCGAGGCGGACTGCTCCAGCGCGCGTCGCAAGGCGTCATCTGGCTCGAGCCCCGCCGCGATCACGCCACGCATCGCGCCGCGCTCGCGGATGTGCCGGGTGAGGCGCCTCGTATCCACCCCTTCGATGATCGGCACGCCCGATTCGGCCAGCCACTCGTCGAGCGCCTTCTCGCTGCGCCAGCTCGAGGGATGCCGGCTCAGCTCCCGCACGACGATGCCGCTCACCTGCGGGCGGCCCGACTCCATGTCGGCCGCGCTCACGCCGTAGTTGCCGATCATCGGCGCGGTCATGACCACGATCTGGCCCAGGTAGCTCGGGTCCGTGAACGTTTCCTGGTACCCGGTGAGACTGGTGGTGAAGACGACCTCGCCGAACGCCGGTTCCGTGGCGCGCGGCGTGGTGCCCGGGTACCAGGTGCCGTCCTCCAGCAATACGAAAGCGGGGCGATCGGTTTCCCGGGCGCCCCGCTGCGTCTCGTCGTTCATCGAACCGGTTGAGGCTGGGGCGCTGCCGGCGTTTCCGCTGGCGGCGTTGCCAGTCCGGCGGGCGGCTGCGTGGTGCCCTGGAGCGGCAGCGGCGCCGGGGCCTCCTGCGACGCGGGCGCCGAGGTCTGGCGCAGGCGCTCCTGCAGGGTGCTGCGGCCGCCGACGCCGCCCCGGCCCGCCGACATCACCGAGAGGATGAGCGCGAGCGCCAGGAAGATGCCGCCGCACCACCACGACATCCGGGTCAGCAGTGTCACGGCCTGCCGGCCTCCCAGCACGGTGTCGGTGGTGCCGCCACCGCCGCCGAGCGACGCGAGACCACCGCCCTGCCCGGCCTGGAGCAGCACCACGGCCGCGAGGAGCAGCGAATCGAGAATGAGGAGGACCAGGATCACGTAGAACATGTTGGACTCGCTTGGGGCTCGTTTTCAAGGCAATCCGCGAAATTTACCCCGGACGACCCGCCGAAATCAACTCGGCCCAGCCGTCGGGCTCGAGACTCGCGCCGCCCACCAGCACGCCGTCCAGCTCCGGCTCGGCGAGCAGCGCCGCCACGTTCTTCGCGCTGACGCTGCCGCCGTACAGCACCGGTCCGTCGGCGGCCCGGCCCAGCGCCGCGAGACGGGCGCGGATCACGGCATGGACCGCTGCGGCGTCGGCCGGCGTGGCGTTCTTCCCCGTCCCGATGGCCCAGACCGGCTCGTAGGCAACGAGCACCCGGTCGAGGGAGCCGGCCGGCAGCCCGCCCAGCGCGGCGTCGAGCTGGCGCAGCACGACCTCTTCGGTCCGGCCTGCCTCACGCTCCGCCAGCTTCTCGCCGACGCAGAGCATCGGGACCAGACCGCCGTCGAGCAGGGCGGCCACCTTGCGGCGGGTGTCCTCATCGGTCTCGCCGAAAACGTGGCGGCGCTCGGAGTGGCCGACCAGAGCGCCGCGCGCGCCGGCCTCCTTCGCGATGGCTACCGACATCTCGCCCGTAAAGGCGCCCTTCGGCTCCCAGTAGACGTTCTGGGCGCCGGCGCGCGCATCCGGCCGGGCGCCCAGCGCATCCGCCACGGCGGGCAGCGTCGCGGCCGGCGGAAAGAACCAGAGCTCGCGACCCTTGGCGGGCGGGACGAGCTGCCCGAGCCGCTCGATGAAGCGACGGCCCGCTTCCGGGCCGTGGTGCATCTTCCAGTTGGCCGCGAAGATCACGGGGCGCATCAGGCGTCGTCCAGCGCGGCCACGCCGGGAAGCGGCTTGCCCTCGAGGAACTCGAGCGACGCGCCGCCGCCGGTCGAGACGTGGGTCATCTTGTCCTCGAGCCCGGCCGCGGCCACCGCGGCCGCGGAATCGCCGCCGCCGACGACGGTCACCGTGCCCCGGCCCGTCGCGTGCGCCATGGCGCGCGCGATGGCCAGCGTGCCGGCGTCGAAGGGCGGCGTCTCGAACACTCCCATCGGCCCGTTCCACACGACCGTGCCCGCCTGGTCGATCACGGCGGCGAAGTCCTGGGCGCTCAGCGGGTCGATGTCGTACATCGCCCAGCCCGCGGGGATCGCGTCCCGGTGGACGCTTTGCGTGTCGGCCCCGGCCTCGAGCGCGCGCGCCACGACGGCACCGGACGGCAGCACGATCTTGCGTCCGCCCTTCTCGAGCAGCGCGCGGGCCATGTCGATCCGGTCCTCCTCCACCAGCGACGTCCCGGTCTCGAGCCCCATCCCCCGGAAGAAGGTGCAGGCCATTGCGCCGCCGATGATGATCTCGTCCACCTTGGGCAGGAGCGCCTCGATGAGGTCGATCTTGCCGGAGATCTTGGCGCCGCCCAGCACCGCGACGAAGGGCCGCTTCGGGCTGTCGAGGGCATCGCCCAGGTAGGTGAGCTCGCGCTCCATGAGCAGGCCGGAGACGGCCGGCTTGAGCAGGCGCGCCACCGCCTCGGTGCTGGCATGCGCGCGGTGAGCGGAGCCGAAGGCGTCGTTCACGTAGAGATCGCCGAGCGCCGCGAAGCGCGCGGCGAGCGCCGGGTCGTTGGCCTCCTCGCCGGCGTGGAAGCGGGTGTTCTCGCCCAGGGCGACGCCCCCACGCGGCAGCCGCCGGGTCTCGGTGACCGCCGCCTCGGACGTCGGATCGGCCAGGAAGGCCACCGGCGCGCCCAGCAGTCCCTCGAGCGCGCGTGCCACCGGCCTGAGCGAATACTTCTCGACCGCCTTCCCGCCGGGACGCCCGAGGTGCGAAAGCAGCACGACGCGCGCGCCCCGCTCCCGCAGGTAGCGGATCGTGGGGAGCGCCGCGCGGATCCGGGTATCGTCGGACACGGCGCCATCGCGGATGGGGGTGTTGAAGTCGACCCGTACCAGCGCGCGGCGCCCGTCGAGCGCCGCGCCGTCCAGCGAAACCAGCGTCCGCTTCACAACTTCGCCCCGACGTAGCTGATCAGGTCCACGCAGCGCGCGGAGTAGCCCATCTCGTTGTCGTACCACGAGGTGATGTTGACCAGCTTGCCGTCCACCACCGAGGTGGAGAGCGAGTCGATGGTGCTGGACATGAGGTTGCCGATGTAGTCCACCGACACCAGCGGCTCGTCGCTCACGGCGAGGACGCCGCGGAGACTCCCGCTCGCCGCCTCGCGGAACGCGGCGTTCACCTCGTCCGCCGTGGTGGCGCGCTCCACCTCGGCCGTGAGCGCCACGACCGAGACGTCGGGCGTGGGGACCCGGAGCGAGACGCCGTCGATCTTCCCCTTCACCTCGGGGATCACCAGCGCCGTGGCCTTGGCCGCGCCGGTCGTGGTCGGGATGATCGAGACCGCGGCCGCACGGGCGCGGCGCAGGTCCTTGTGCGGCAGGTCGAGGATCTGCTGGTCGTTGGTGTAGGAGTGCACCGTGGTCATGAAGCCGTGCACGAAGCCGAACTTCTCCATGACCACCTTCACGACCGGCACCAGGCAGTTGGTGGTGCAGCTGGCGTTGGAGATGACGTGGTGCTTCCCCGCGTCATACTTCTCGTGGTTCACGCCGTAGACGAGGGTGATGTCCTCCTTCTTGGCCGGTGCCGAGATGATCACCTTCCGCGCGCCGCCGGCGAGGTGCAGCGCGGCCTGGTCGCGGTCGGTGAAGCGGCCGGTGGACTCGAGCACGATGTCCACGCCAAGGTCCTTCCAGGGGAGCTTCGCGGGATCCTTCTCGCTCAGCACCTTCATCTCGTCGCCATCCACGACGATGGCGCCTTCCCTGCCCTCGACCTTTCCGTCGAAGCGGCCATGGACCGAGTCCCAGGTCAGCAGGTGGGCGAGGGTCTTCGTGTCGGTGAGATCGTTCACCGCGACGAAGTCGATGTCGCCCCGTCCGATCGCCTTGGCGGCGCGCACCACGTTGCGCCCGATCCGCCCGAACCCGTTGATGCCCACTCGAATCGCCATGACCACTCCAGTTCGAAAGTATCGTCAGGGGCCCTGCCCGACCGCGTTCCGCGCGCGCGCGAAGGTCACGGCCTCCACCGCCGGCACCCCGGCCTCGCGGAGCGCCGCGGCGGCCGCGAGCAGGGTGGCGCCGGTGGTGAACACATCGTCCACCAGGACGCACCGCCCGTCGGGGTGGCCCGCCGCGCGGAACGCACCGGCGACATTGGCGGCGCGCTCCTCGGGCGTGAGCGCCGTCTGCGACGCCGTGTCCCGCCCGCGGACCAGCCACCCGTCGCGCACCGGATGGCCGAGCAGGCCGCCAAGCGCGCGCGCGATCCGCTCGCTCTGATTGTAACCCCGCCGCCGGAGGCGGCGCGACCCGAGCGGAATCGGTATCAACGATAGCGACCCGGTCAATGGCTCGAGCGAGCGCATCGACGCGGCCATCGCCTCCGCCGTGCGCCACCAGCCGTCGTACTTGAGGTGGTGCACGGCGCGCCGCGCGGACGCATCGAGCCAGACCGCGCTGCGCACCGCATCGAGCGCTCCGCCCCAGGTCGCGCAGGTCGGGCAGGCTTCCCCGCGCTCCGCCGGCGTGCCGCAGCGGCCGCAGTATGGCGGCGGCACTGGCACCCAGCGCGAGCGGCAGAGGCCGCAGACGAGCGCATCGCCTTCGGCCTGCGGCACGGGACGCCTGCAGAGGAGGCATTCGGGAGGCAGCAGGAGCCGCTCCACGGCGGCGGCGAGCCGCAGCGCTTCAGCGAAGCGCCCCATGGACGGCGGCCCGCATGACCTCGAGTGGCGGGGGCACCTCGGGGAACCAGCGGCGGAAGGCGCCGGCGCCCTGGGCCACGAGCATGGTCCGGCCGTCCGAGGCGCGCAGGCCGCGCGCCAGGCACGCCTGCACCCAGCGGGTGCCGCCCCGCGCGTAGACGAGGTCGAGCGCCGCGCGCGCGGCGGGCGCCGCGTCGTCCGGGATCGGCGGCTCGTCGCTGCTCCGGAGCCCGAGCGGCGTGGCGTTGACCAGCACGTCGCACCCGGCCGGCTCGGCCGCCGCCACACCGCGCTCTTCCGCCCAGCGCGCGAAGTCCGCGGCGCGCGCGGGATCGCGGGACCGGATGGCAACCGACGCGCCCGCCCGCTTCGCCGCGGCGACGACGGCCCGCGCCCCGCCGCCCGTTCCCGCCACCAGCCAGGAGCCGCCTTCGACCCCGAGCTCGGCGAGCGCGGCGAGCACGCCCTCGATGTCGGTGTTGTCGCCCCGCACCCGGTCGGCGTGGCGCCAGAAGGTGTTGCAGGCGCCGACTTCGCGCGCCGCCTCGCTGGCGTCCTGCACCAGGCGCGCCGCGAGCTCCTTGTGGGGGACCGTCACGTTGCCGCCGCCGCCCGAGCGGGCGAGGCCGCCCAGCAGGCCCGGCAGGTCGCGGGCGCTGCAGCGGATCGGGACATAGACGGCGGGAAGCCCCAGGGCGCGGAAGGCCGCATTGTGCATGAGGGGCGACAGCGAGTGCAGGACGGGATCGCCCAGGATCGCGAAGACGCGGATCCTGCCGGCGTAGGCGCTCAACGGCCGGCGGTCATGCGATCGACGGCGCTTTCCACCAGCACCTCGAGCTCGCGCAGGGTGCGGCGATAGCCGTCGAGGTCGCCGCCGTAGGGATCGGAAATGTCGCCGGCGCGGCCCGCCTGGCCGGCGTAGGCCCCGAGCGTATGCACGCGGTCGGCGCCGCCGAGGGCCGCCACACGGTCGCGGTGCTGGCCCGACATCGTGAGCACCAGGCGCGCCGACTGGACCAGCGCGGGCGTCAGCAGGCGGGCCCGGTGCGCCGAGAGATCGAGGCCCGCCTCCAGCCCGACCAGGTACGCGCCTTCCGACGCCGGCGCCCCGTCCCACGCACCCGTCCCGGCCGATGCCACGCGCAGCTCGGGATGCCCGCGCGCCGCTACGGCGCGGCGGAACAGTGCTTCGGCCATCGGGCTCCGGCAGGTGTTGCCGGTGCAGACGAAGAGGACGTCCACCGGGTCCTCGCTCACGGGGCGAGCCTTCCAACGGCGCGCCGGAGCTCGGCGCGCGGGAGCGCCCCTTCGCGCACCAGGCGCGGCATCACGCCGGTGCAGTCCACGATGGTGGATGGCGGCACGTTGCCGAGCACGCCGCCGTCCAGCACCAGCAGCTCCCCGCGCGCAACTGCATCGGCAAAGAGCGACGCCAGCCCGTCGACGCCCGGCGCCGGCGGCCCACCGGGGCGATTGGCGGAGGTCGAGGTGATCGGCATGTCGAGCCCCTTGACCAGCGCGGCCACGCCCGCGTGTGACGTGTGCCGGACCGCGATGCCGCCCTCGGCGCCACGAAGCTGGTCCGGCAGCTTTCCCTCGCCGCCCGGGAGCACCAGCGTCAGCGGGCCGGGCCAGAAGGCGTCGGCCAGCGCACGCGCCGCGGTGTTGAACGCGAGGCCCCAGGCGGACGCCATGGCGCGGCTCGCCACGAGCAGGAGGAACGGCTTCTTCGACGGCCGGCCCTTGAGCGCAGCCAGCGCGGCGAGCGCCGCCGCGTCCGGCGCCGACCCAAGGCCGTACACCGTCTCGGTCGGGTAGCCGAGGAGGCGCCCGGCGGCGAGGTGCGCCCGGACCGGCTCGAGCGCGGCCGCGACGTCGGCGGGGGTGCGAAACGGGAGGATCATGCGGGGCGGCGCGCCCACAGCTCGGCGAGCGCGAGGTCATCCACGGTGGTGATCTTGAAGTTGCGCGGGGAGTCGGCGACGATGCGCACCTTGTGGCCGCTCTGCTCGACCAGGGACGCGTCGTCGGTTGCGGCGTCCGCCGCCGTCCCGGCCCGCTCGTACGCCGCCGCGAGGACGTCGCGGGGAAAGCCCTGCGGCGTCTGGGCGCGCCAGAGGTGCTCGCGCGGGATGGTGCGCGCCACCCAGCCGTCGCCGGCGTCCGCCTCCTTGAGCGTGTCGCTCAACGGGACCGCGGCGACGGCGCCCTCGCCGCTGCGCGCGGCGCGGATGACACCGTCTATGGTCGAGCGTTCGACGAAGGGGCGGGCCCCGTCGTGGACCAGCACGATGGCGCATTCGTCGCGCAGGACGGCGAGCGCATTGCGTACCGACTCGCTCCGGCTCTGCCCGCCCGACACCAGCGACAGGCCCTCCCCCGCGAGCAGCGCCAGCCATTCCGGCGGCGCCGCGGCGTGCGTGGCCGGCAGCGCCACCACGACGTGGCCGACCTCGGGATGGGAGACGAACGGGCGGAGCGCGCGCAGGAGCATCGGCACGCCCGCGATCTCCCGGTACTGCTTGAGCACGCCGCCCCCGAGGCGCTCGCCGCGCCCGCCGGCGACGACGAGCACCCCGACGTCACGCGGCAAGGGCGCGGACCAGCTGTCCGATGTGATCGACCGCGACCAGCTCCATGCCGGGCACCTTCACGGCGCTCCGACCCGACGCGAAGACCCGGCGGAAGCCGAGCCGCCCCGCTTCCGCCACCCGCCGCTCGACGCCCGCGGTAGGCCGCACCTCGCCGCCCAGTCCGATCTCGCCCACGAAGATCACGTCGGCCGGCGCGGGGCGGTTGTACAGGCTCGAGACCAGCGCCGCCGCGACGGCCAGGTCGGTCCCCGGCTCACCCAGCCGGACCCCGGCCGTCGCCTGCACGAACACGTCCAGCTCGGCGAACGACGTTTCGGCCCGGCGCTCGAGCACGGCGAGGAGCACGGCGAGGCGCTTCGGATCGAGCCCCGTGGACACCCGCTGCGGCGTGCCGTAGCCCGAACGCGAGGCCAGCGCCTGCACCTCCACCAGCACCGGCCGCGTGCCTTCCATCAGCGCCGTGACCGCGCTGCCGCTGATCCCGTCGGCGCGGGCCGCCAGGAAGACCGCCGACGGGTTGGGCACCGGCACGAGCCCGGCATCCGTCATCGAGAAGACGCCCAGCTCGTCCACCGAGCCGAAGCGGTTCTTGGTGGCGCGGAGCAGGCGGTAGTCGAGGCTTGCCTCGCCTTCGAAGTAGAGCACCGTGTCCACGATGTGCTCGAGCGTCTTGGGGCCGGCGATGCCGCCGCCCTTGGTGACGTGGCCGACGACGAATGCGGCCGTGCCGCTGTCCTTGGCGAAGCGCATGAGCTGGCCGGAGCACTCGCGCACCTGCGCGACGTTGCCGGGGGCGCTCTCGAGCGAGTCGGTGTAGACGGTCTGGATCGAGTCGAGCACGACGAGGTCGGCCGGGAGCGCCCGGGCGGCGTCGAGGATCCGCTCGAGGCTGGTTTCCCCCAGCACGTGGACCGCGCCCGCGTCTTCGGCGAGGCGGTCGGCCCGGAGGCGGAGCTGCTCGGGGCTTTCCTCGCCGCTCGCGTAGAGCACGGTGCGGCCGCTCCGCTCCAGCCGGGCGGCGGCCTGCAGCAGCAGCGTCGACTTGCCGATGCCCGGCTCTCCCCCGATCAGGGTCATCGACCCAGGGACGATCCCGCCGCCCAGGACAAAGTCGAATTCATCGAGCCCGGTGCGCCAGCGCTCGAGCGGCCGGTCGGCCACGTCGCGGAGGCGGCTGGGCGGCTCGGCGGCCCGCCCGCCCGCGCCCCGGCCGCGCGCGCCGCCGGGCGGCCGCTTCGAGGCGCCGCTCGCCACCACCGGCTCCTCGGCGACGCTGTTCCATTCGCCGCACGCCTCGCAGCGCCCCACCCACTTGGGGTGCTCGTGCCCGCACTCGGTGCAGCGGTACGCGGAGCGCGGCCGGGCCATGCTACTCGGACTCCTCGCGCGCGGAGAAGTTGTCGAAGCGGGTGTACTCGCGGCTGAACCGGAGCTGGATATCCCCGGTGGGCCCGTTGCGGTTCTTGGACAGCATGATCTCGGCCATGCCGCGCTTCGATTCGTCCTCCCGGTCGTAGTACTCGGCGCGGTGGATGAAGATGACCAGGTCGGCGTCCTGCTCGATGGCGCCGGAATCGCGGAGGTCGGAGAGGATCGGCTTGCGCTCGCCGCCGCGCTGCTCCGAGGCACGCGAGAGCTGCGAGAGCGCCACCACCGGGATCTCCAGCTCGCGGGCCAGGGCCTTGAGCGAGCGGGAGATGTCGGAAATCTCCTGCACGCGGTTCTCGGCGTGCTCGGGGCTCCGCATGAGCTGGAGGTAATCCACCACGACCATCCGGATGTCGTTCTCCGCCTTGAGCCGGCGCGCCTTGGACCGCATCTCGAGGAGGGTGAGCGCCGGCGTATCGTCGATCCAGATGGGGCAGCTCTGCAGGATGCCCGCGGCGCGGGCGAGCTGCGTGAAGTCGAAGTCGCGCAGCGAGCCCTGCCGCACCCGCTGGCTGTCCACCCGTGCCATGGCGGTGAGCATGCGGTGCACCAGCGACTCCTTCGACATCTCGAGCGAGAAGATGGCGACGCCCTGCCCCTCGAGCGAGGCGTTGGAGGCGATGTTGAGGCAGAACGCCGTCTTGCCCATGGAAGGGCGGGCCGCCACCACCACCAGCTCCGACGGCTGGAACCCCGAGGTGAGCGAGTCCAAATCTGCGAAGCCGCTGGGCACGCCGGTAATCGCTTTGCCGCTCTTCTGGAGCGTTTCGATGCGCTCCATCGTCGGCCACAGCATCTCCTTGATGCGCGTGAAGCCCTCGTCCCCGCGCTGCTGGGAGATGTGGAAGATCCGCGACTCGGCGCTGTCCAGCAGCTCGTTGGCCGTGGACTTGCCGTCGTAGGCCTCGGTGACGATCGCGGTGGCGCTCTCGATCAGCCGCCGGAGGATCGCCTTGTCCTTGACGATGCGCGCGTGGAACTCGAGGTTCGCGGCGGTCGGCACCGCGTCCACCAGCTCCCCGAGGTACTCGAGGCCGCCGGAGGACTCCAGCTCGCCGCGGCGCATCAGCTCGTCGCGGAGCGTGATGTGGTCGATGACCGTGCGCTGCTCGGTCAGGGCGGCCATGGCGCGGAACAGCCGCCGATGGGCCTCCCGGTAGAACATGCTGTCGTCGAGGAGCTCGGAGCCGCGCAGCGCGGCGTCCTGGTCGAGCAGCATGGCGCCGAGCACGGCCTGCTCGGCTTCGGCGCTCCAGGGCGCGGCGCGTCCTACGTAGGGATCAGCGGTCGAGAAGCTGTCGGGCGATACGGACGTCATCCCAGGTGGGCTTCTTCCAGTTCGGGTTCCGCAGCAGGGCCGCCGGATGGTACGTGGCGACCAGCGGTATCTCGTCGTAGGTGTGCACCAGCCCGCGCAGCTTGCCGAGCGACTGCTTCGTGCCGAGCAGCGCCTCCGCCGCCGTGCCGCCGAGGGTCATGATCACCTTCGGGCGGATGATGGCGAGCTGGCGATGCAGGTAGGGCATGCACGCCGCGATCTCGTCGGGCAGCGGCTTCCGATTCTGCGGCGGCCGGCACTTCACCACGTTGCAGATGAACACTTCCTCGCGCGCCAGGCCCACGGCACCGAGGATCTCGTCGAGCAGCCGGCCTGCGGCGCCCACGAACGGCCGGCCGGTTTCGTCTTCCGTGGCGCCCGGGCCCTCACCCACGAGCACGAGGTCGGCCTTCGGGCTGCCTTCCCCGGGCACGGCGTTGGTCCGCGCGGGGCACAGGCCGCAACAGTACGTGCTGGTGATGCGTTTGGCGAGCTTTTCGAGGGTGTCGAGTCCCGCGAGCGGGTCTTTCCCGGGCGCAGGTGCCGGCGAACGCACCGCGAGGCCCGGCCCCGGGATCGGCGGCGCCCCCACGCGCCACTTCTCCGTCGCGGTTCGCACTCCCCTGCCCTTGGTGCCCATGGCTGCTCCGTGCTCCGGCGCTGGCATTGGCTCGGGAGCACCCGGCACGGACTCCGCCTCCCCCAGCACCACCTCAGCGCCGCCCAGCTCGATCTGCTGCCGCAGGTAGCGGCGGCGCGCCTCATCCAAGATACGACACCGCGGCGTCCAGCACCGCATCCGCCACGCCGCGCTTGTCCTGGAGCGGAACCTCGCGGGTCGAGCCGTCGCGGCCGAGGATGGTGACGCGGTTGGTGGCCGTCTCGAAGCCGGCGCCCGGCTCGAGCGCGTCGTTCACCACGATCAGGTCGAGGCCCTTGCGCTCGAGCTTGGCGCGGCCGCGGCTGAGCGCGTCGCCCGTTTCCAGGGCGAACCCCACGATGACCGCCCCCGGCCTCCGCAGGTCCCGCGTGGCGGCGAGGATGTCGGTGGTCGGCTCGAGGTCGATGGCGAGCGCCCCGTCGCCGCGCGCGAGCTTGCCCTCGGCCGCGCGCGCCGGGCGATAGTCGGCGGGCGCCGCGGCCATGACGAGGAGGTCCGCCGACGGCAAGGCATCGCGCACCGCGCGCTCCATCGCCGCGGTGGACTCGACCCGCACGGCCTCGACGCCGGTAGGGACCGGCAACGCGGACGGCCCGGTGATGAGCACCACCTCCGCGCCGCGCTCCCAGGCAGCCTCCGCGATCCGGTACCCCATGAGCCCGCTGGAGCGGTTGGTGATCACCCGGACCGGGTCGATCGACTCGCGCGTGGGCCCGGCGCTCACGACGACGCGCCGGCCGGCGAGTGGGGAGTTGCCGCCCAGGAGCCGCGCCGCATGGGCCAGGATCGTCTCCGGCTCGCTCATGCGCCCCGGGCGGTCGGACGGCCCCTCGGCCAGCGCGCCGGTCTCCGGCCCCACGATGGCGACACCGCGGGAGCGCAGCAGGGCGATGTTGGCCGACGTGGGCGGAGCGGCGTACATCGCGTCGTTCATGGCCGGCGCGAGGAGGACCGGCGCCTCGGCGGCGAGGAGCATCGAGGTCAGGAAGTCATCGGCCAGGCCCTGCGCCATGCGGGCCACCAGGTGCGCCGTGGCCGGCGCCACGATCACCAGGTCGGCCTGCTGGCCGAGCCGGACGTGCGCGAGCGCCCCGGCGGGACTCCACAGGGAGTCGAGCACGGGGCGCCCGGTCAGCGCCTCGAAGGTCAGCGGCCGCACGAACTCGGCGGCCGCCCGGGTCAGGACCACGTCCACCCCGGCGCCCGCCTCGACCAGCCGCCGGGCGAGGATGCAGCTCTTGTAGCTGGCGATCCCGCCCGACACGCCGAGGACGACGCGCCGGCCGGCCCACACGGTCAGGCCTCGGAGCGACGCCGGCGGACGAGCTTGTAGTTCAGCTCGCCACTGGTGAGCGAGTCGAGCGCCTTGGTGGTGAGCTTCTCGTCGTCCTGGACGGCGAGCTGGTCCTTCGGGAACTCGTTCAGGTAGCGGGCGAACTTGGCCGCCACGAGCACGCCGAGGTACTTGTTGCCGGCCCGGCGGGCCACTTCGCTGGGAGTGGTGATGCGCATGGTGATTCCTCTGCCTTCCGAACCTGGGTAACCCGCTGCCGGTCAGGCGTCCGCGATGCGGCCCGCCTCCCGGATGACTTCCTGACGCAGCTCCTCGATGGCGCCGAGAATCCGGCGCTGGCGCGACACGCGCCGGCTCTCCGCCTCGATGATCGCCGCCACGTGCGACACTGCCGTGATCAGGTCGTCGTTGATGATCACGTAGTCGTATTCGACGACCGCGGCCAGCTCGCTCGCGGCGATGGTCACGCGCTCGCGCCGCTTCCGCATCGTCTCGGTGGCGCGCCGCCCCAGCCGCTCCACCAGCACCGCCGCCGAGGGCGGCAGGACGAAGACGTGCACCGAGTCGGGCATCGCCGCGCGGACCTGCCGCGCGCCCTGCACGTCGATGTCGAGCACGGCGATGCGCCCCTCGGCGAAGAGCCGCGCCACCTCGGCGTGCAGGGTGCCGTAGCGCTCGCCGCCGTAGACCGCGCACTCGATGAACTCGCCCGCCGCCGCGCGCCGCTCGAACTCGTCGTGCGACAGGAAGTGGTAGTCGACGCCGTCCCGCTCGCCGGGGCGCATCGGCCGGGTGGTGCCGGAGACCGAGTAGCCCAGGTCGTCACGCCCCTGGAGGAGCTGGCGGGCGATCGTGGTCTTTCCGCCACCCGAGGGCGACGACAGCACCAGCAGGAAGGGCTTCACTCGAGGTTCTCGAGCTGCTCGCGGAACTTCTCGAGCTCGCCCTTCATGGCGATGACCCGCTGGGTGATTGCGGCGTCGTTGGCCTTGGCGCCCATGGTGTTGACCTCGCGCCCCAGCTCCTGCGCGAGGAACCCGAGCTGCTTCCCCATCGGCCGGTCGGCGGCAAGCGCTTCGCGCGCGGCCGAGACGTGCGAGGCGAAGCGCACCAGCTCCTCGGTGATGTCCAGCCGGTCGGCGGTGAGCGCGACTTCCTGCGCGATCCGCTGCTCATCCGCGGCCCGCCCGTCGAGCAGCTCGGCCACAGCGGCACGGAGCCGGTCGCGCTCGCGCACCAGGCGCTCGGGGGCGCGGGCGGCGATCGCTTCCGCCGCGCCCTCCATGAGCTCGAGCCGCTTCCGCAGCTCGGCCACAAGGGCCGCGCCTTCCCGTTCGCGCATGGCGCGGCATTCGGCCGCGGCGGAGGCCACGATCGGTTCGAGCTCGCCCCAGCCGATCTCCGACCCCTCCACCCCTTCCCAGCGCAGCACATCGGGCTGCCGGGCCACCAGGTCCACATCAATGGAGCCATCGAGGCCCGCCGCCGCACGCAGCTCGCGGAGGCGGACGGCGATGGCCCGGGCCCGCTCGGTGTCCACCGTCAGCGCCAGGGCCCGCTCCGGCGCCTCCACCCAGCGCACCTGCACCGTGACGTGGCCGCGGTCGAATTCGCGGCGGAGCCGCTCGCGCAACTCGCCCTCGAGCGAGGCGAGGTCACCGGGCAGCTTCGGCGCGAAGTTGAAGAAGCGATGATTGACCGTCCGGATCTCGACGCGGAGCCGGCCGGCCCCGGCCGGACCTTCCGCCGCGCCAAATCCAGTCATGCTGTACGCCAAGCACACTCGCCTGTTGCTGGTGAGCCCGGTTACGGGAAAGCGGGGAAAGTTAAACGGAAGGAAGGGTTTGGGCTAGGTGAGGGGTCAGTCGCTGAATCCCCAGCGGATGCCGAAAAATCCGTTGTAGCGAGGCACCCGGAGGCCGGGCACATAGCCGTTGGGCTCGTTCCCCAGGTTGCGGCTTTCCCAGAATACGGAGAACGACTCGAGCTGGACCTGGACCAGGCTCCGGACATGCCGGGCCGCCGGCAGGACGACCGGAAAGCCGCCGGCGTCCTGCCCGAGGACGCCCGCTTCCCAGCCCTCGATCCCCAGCTCGAGCTTGATGTCGAAGGCACCGCTCGGGAAGCGGCGCAGGAACTTGGAGCGGATCGCCGCGGCGGCCAGGTAGTGCCTGGGTGGGCTGCCCGCCGGAGTGCCGTTCCGCGGATCGGCATACCAGCCGCGAACCGAGAACCACCCCACCGGAGCGAACCGGCCCGACAGCGTGAGCCAGTCCGATCGGCCCGAAGGCGGGATGGCGACGATCGCGGGATACGGCTGGAAGGCCGGCGGCGCAAATGACTTCGTCCGCGCGTACCCCGCCTCGACCTCGATCCACGGCAGCTTCCAGCCGACCGTCCCCTCGGCCTCCGCGATGTCCTGGACCGGGCTCGCCGCCAGCGAGGGTGCCGCGACATCCTCACCGGTGCGCGCGGCGCCGCTCAGGTAGAGCCCGCCGGGCAATCCCAGCCCCGCGCGCAGGCCGATCCACCGCGCGTTCCGGTCGCCATCGTGCCGGCGATACACCCCCTCACCGGCCAGCGTCAGCACCGTCGCCGGCGACCAGGAGGCGGTGACCGACGCGTCGAGCGGCGTCCAGCGCGTGCGATGGAAGGCCGCCGCGCGCGCCCCCCAGGTGGCGGCGCGCACCGAGACCGCCCCGCCCATCTGCGAGATGGACTGGTCGATGCCGGCGCTGTCGAACGCCGTGCGCGCGTACACGATGTCGAATCGCGGGCCCGTCCCATCGGACCGGCCGCCCGCGAACAGGCGGGCCTGCAGCTCACCGCGGCGCCCTTCGTGGCGCTCCCCCGCGCCCCCCAGGCCGGTGAACGCGTCTCGGTCGGGCGTGGCGCCGAGGTACTGGAGCTGGACACCGAAGCGGGCGGTCGGCACGTAGCTGCCCTGGATCCAGTACTGGGTGTTCTGGTATTCGCCGGTGGCGCCGGTGCCCCCGGCCGCCGGCGCCTTCACGTAGTCGGCGCCGGCACCGAACCCGAAGCCCGACGTGAACCGGCGCTCGAGGGTCGCGCGGTACATCGCGAACTTCTCCGGTCCGGCCCCGAGCACGATGTGCGACGCGGCGGCAAGCCGGTCGTGCCGCCGGGTGAAGAGGTGCACCCGGAGGAGTCCGGGCCAGCGCTCGATCTCGACGTGGTCGAGGAGGCCGAGCGGCAGGAGCGCAGGGTCCACGGTGACGCTGTCGGGCCCGGCGGCGACATAGGGCATCCCGTCCAGGTAGTACTCGGCCGAGGCGCCGCCCCGTCCGCGGAACTCCGCGGGCTCGGGACGGCCGATGCCCCCGCCCCGCCAGAGGTGGACGCCGGGGACGCGCGCGAGCAGGTCGCCCACCGTGGCGGCGCCCGACCAGTCGATCGAATCGCGGGTGAAGAGCAGTCGGGACGCCGGAGGCATCGGCCCCTCGGGGGCGAGGCTCGGCATCGCCGGCACCCGGATGCGGGCCTCGGCCTGCCGCCGGAGGTACTCCTCCGCGGAGTCCGCGCGTGAAGCACCGGCTTCAGGGAGCTTCGGAATCGAGTCGAAGTCCTGCGCGAAGGCGCGAGCCGGCGCCAGCGCCGCGAGCAGCAGTGCGGCCGCGAGGCTACCGCGCACGCGCCAGGACGAACTCGCTGAAGAGCCGCACGCCGACACCGGTCGGGCCCTTCACGCGAGTGGGATCATCGCGGTCGCTGTAGGCCGTGCCCGCGATGTCGAGGTGCGCCCAGGGGAAGCCGTCCACGAACTCGCGCAGGAACCAGGCGGCGGAGATGCTCCCGGCCGGCCGGCCGCCGCTGTTCTTCATGTCCGCGATGTCGGACTTGATGAGGTCGTGGTACTCGTCCCAGAGCGGAAGGGGCCAGACCCGCTCGCCGGCGCGCTCACCGGCCTGGCGGATCTCGTCGATGAGCCGCTCGTCGGTGCCCATGACGCCGGTGGCGGTGTGCCCGAGGGCGATCACCATCGCGCCGGTGAGCGTGGCAGCGTCGATGACGCAGGCGGGCTGGTAGCGCCGCGCCCAGGAGAGCGCGTCGGCGAGGATGAGCCGGCCCTCGGCGTCGGTGTTGACGACCTCGATGGTCTTGCCGAAGTGGCTGCGCACGACGTCGCCCGGCTTGTACGCGGTGCCGGAGAGCATGTTTTCCGCGCTGGGACTGAGGCCGACGACGTGCACCGCCGGCTTGAGCCGCCCGAGCATCTCGAAGGTGCCGAGCACGGCGGCCGCGCCCGACATGTCGTACTTCATCTCCTCCATGCTCTGCGCGGGCTTGATGGAGATGCCGCCGGAGTCGAAGGTGATACCCTTGCCCACCAGCACGACTGGAGCGCCCTCGGCGCCCCGGTACTCGATCGCGATGAACCGCGGCTCCTCCTCGCTCCCCTGCGCCACCGCGAGCAGCGCCGTGAGCCCTTCCTTGACGATGGCGGCGCGGTCGAGGATGGTGACGTCCATGCCGTGCCGCTTCGCGATGTCACGCGCCCGCTCGGCGATCACCGTGGGCGTGCAGTCGTTGCCCGGCAGCACCTGCACGCCGCGCGCGAGCGCCTGGCCCGCGCCGATCGCGGCGCCGATGCGGTGGCCCACTTCGGCGTCGGCGGTGTTCTCGGGCGCAAGCAGCGTCATGCGCGCGAGCGCCGGCTTCGGATCCTCCGGCGCCCGCTTGAGCTCGGTATACTGCCACGCCCCGAACGCCAGGCCTTCGGCGGTGGCCTGCGCCGCATCGGCAGGGGAAATGCCGCCCCGCGCCTCCGGCGTCAGGAAATACGCCGCACTCTCCACCCCCGCGACCCGGGCGCGCTTGGCGGCCACGGCCGCGGCGCGCCTGAGCGCGGGCACGCTGCCGTCGGCCGCCTTGCCCGTCCCGACCAGCACGATCCGCGGCGACGGGCCCGCGGCATACAGCAGGGTGGTCTCGTCACGCTTGCCGGTGAAGTCGCCCGAGGCGTAGCAGCGGGCCAGCGCCCCGCCGGCGGCCGCATCGAGCGCGCCCAGCGACGGCGGCATGCCGCCCTGCGGCACGGCGACGGCGAGCAGTGGAGTTGTGTGCGAGGCGGGGGCCTCGCCCCTGACCACGGTTTCGAGCGGCATGAAGGCTCTGGGGCGCTGGTTCGTGGGGCGGCGGAGGACGCGCAAAGCTAACCGGGCGTCGGAACGCCCTGCAACCGCCGCAGGCGGGCCAGGCGCCCGATCGCCGCGATGCCGGCGAGCGGACCGAGCGCGAGGGCCGGGAATGCCCACTGCCAGCCGACCCACCCCACCAGGTGCGGCACCATCTGGATGGTCACCGTCGTGAGCAGGAAGCCAAGCGAGGTCTGCAGCGTGAGTGCGGTGCCGACCGCGTGCGAGGGCGCAAGCTCGGTCACCAGCGCGCTGAACTGTGCGCTGTCCGCGATCACCGCCATGCCCCACACCGCGGCGATGGGCACGAGCAGCCAGAAGCTCTTCGCGAAGGCGAAGCCGACCACCAGCGCGCATCCCCCGCTCACGGCCAGCGCGCCCATGACCAGCCGCTCACGCCCGACCCGGTCGGCGATCTGCCCGCCCAGCACGCAGGCAATGCCACCGCACGCGATGATCAGGAACGCCAGCAGCGCGACGGACTCGGCCCCGGGCGCCGGCTGGCCCGCGGCCGCCCGCGCGGCGGCGCTCGCCGCCAGGAAGGCCGCAATCCAGGCCCAGAAGCAGTACAGCTCCCACATGTGGCCGAGGTAGCCGGCGGTGACCAGCCGGAGGTCGCGCAGGCGCGCCACCTCGCCCACGAGGCGCCAGGAGAACGGGCGCCGCGGAAACGCGAATGGGCCATCGCGGTAACCGGCCGCAACCAGCGCCGCGGCAGCCAGCGCCGCCGCCGACGTGCCGAGCACGACCGGCGCCATGCGCACGCCGCCCACCGCGTCGATCAGGTAGGGCAGCGCCTTTCCCACCGTGAGCGCGCCCACCACCGTGCCGATCGCGAGCCCGCGGCCGGAGCGGAACCAGGTGGACGCCATCTTCATCGCCGGGGGATACACGCCGGCGAGGAAGAACCCCGTCAGGAAGCGGAGGACCAGCGCGGGCCCGTATCCGCCGGCGAGCAACAGCGCACCGTTGGCGCCGGCCGCGAGCACGGCGGAGGTGGCGAAGTAGGCGCGGCTGGGAAAGAGGTCGGCGACGTTGAGCGCCGCGGCCCCGAGCGTCCCGGCGACGAAGCCGAGCTGTACGACCGACGTCAGCCATCCCGACTGGGCCGGCGTGAGCCCCCACTGCTCGCGCAGCTCGGGCGCCACCGCCGTCGCCGCGAACCAGACCGCCATGCCGAGGAGCTCCGCCAGCGCAATGAGCGCCAGCATGCTCCACCGGCCGGGGGCGCGGTCGGGCTCAGCCTGCGGCATCGGCCGCGGCGCTCGCGCGCTCCCAGCGGACAAAGGCCTCCTCGAGCGCTCCCTTTGCTTCCTCCAGCTCGCGCCCGAGCCGCACCGCCTCGGCGGGACCTTCGCTTCGGGTGTACAGCGCGGGGTCCTCGAGCCGGCCGGTGATGGCGGCGACACGCTGCTCGGCGGACGCGACCAGCGCCTCGGCCTCTTCCAGCTCCCGCCGAGCGCCGCGGCCGGCATTGCCGGGCGCGCGCGCAGGCTCGGCGCGCGTCTGCTTCCGCTCGCGGACGCGCCGGCTCGCCTCCTCCTCGGCCGCCGTCACCCGCGCTGCGTGCATCCGCTCCTCGCTGGCCACTTCCCACTCGCCGAAGGTGCCCGGGAAGTCGGTGATCCGCCGGTCGTGCAGCACCCACACGCGGCTGACCAGCGCCCGGAGCAGCGCGCGGTCGTGGCTCACGAGGAGCACGGTGCCGTCGAAGTCCTCGATCGCGTCCTCCAGCGCCTCGATCGATTCCACGTCCAGGTGATTGGTCGGCTCGTCGAAGACCAGCAGGTTCGCGTTCTCCAGCATCATGAGCGCCAGCGCCATGCGTGCCCGCTCTCCGCCGGAAAGGGATCCGGCGCTCCGGAGCACCGCGTCTCCCGAAAAGCCGAAGCGGCCCAGGTGGCCCTGCACCGGCCCCCGCGCCCACTGCGGCCGCCGGTCGGCGATGATGTCGTAGAGACTGCGGTCGGTGGGAACCTGGGAGAGGTCCTGCCGGTAGTGCGAGACGCGGACCGACTCCGGGATCCGCACCTCCCCGCCCTCGGGCCTGCGGTCGCCGACGAGGCAGCGGAGCAGCGTGGACTTGCCGGAGCCGTTCGGGCCCACCAGCCCGATGACGTCGCCACGCTGGACCCGCGCGCTGAAGCGGTCGAGCAGCACGCGCTCGCCGACGGCGACGCGCACGTTCTCCGCCACGAGCACCTGGTCGCCGCCGCGCTCGCCGCCGCCGAACTGCACGGCCATGGCGCCGGCCTCGCCCGGCGGCGCGCTCAGCCGTGCCACGCGCGAGAGCCGCCGCCGCCGTCCCTTGGCCTGCGCGCTGTTCGACCCCGCGATGTTGCGGCGGATGTAGTCCTCCTCGGCGTCGAGCACCTTCTTCTGGCGGTCGTAGGCCCGCTGCTGCGCCATCCGCCGCTCGTTGCGCTGGGCGACGAAGTCGAGGTACCCGCAGCCGTACGGCGTGGCGGTGCCCTGCTCGACGTGGAGGGTGCGGTCGGTCACCCGCTGGAGGAAGTCCCGGTCGTGGCTGATGACCAGCGCGGTGGCATCCAGCGTGGCCAGATGGTTCTCCAGCCATTCCGTCGTTTCCAGGTCGAGATGGTTGGTGGGCTCGTCGAGCAGGACGACGTCGGCCGGGGCCACGAGCTGCCGCGCGAGGCCGAGCCGGCCGCGCTCGCCGCCGCTCAGCACGGCGAGCGGCCGCGTCCGGGCGTCGTCGGGGTCGAAGCCGAGGCCATGCAGCACTGCATCGATGCGGGGCGTGAGGGTGTATCCGCCTTCCTGCTCGAAGCGCTCGAGGTCCCGGGCGTAGCGCTCGAGCATCGCCTCGGTGGTCGCATCGCCCGCGTGACCGAGCGCCTCCGCCTGCTCGGCGAGCGAGCGCTCCAGGGCGAACAGTTCCGCGAAGGGGCCGGCCGCGGCGGCCCAGACGGTGTCCGCGCCGCCGAAGTCGCGGTGCTGCTCCAGGACCGAGATGCGGAGGCCCGACACCCGGGACACCGACCCGCGCGTCGGTTCCAGCTCGCGGGTGATGAGCCGGAAGATCGTCGTCTTGCCGCTGCCATTCCGCCCGACGATGCCCCAGCGCTCCCCGCGCGCGACGGTGAACGTCACGTCGGACAGGAGCCGCAACGCGCCGAACTCGACGCTGACGCCCGACAGCGAAAGCTGGGTCACGTCACTTCCCCACCCAGGCGCGCCATTCGTCCTCCGCGATGCCCACCGTGAGCCGCTGCTGCTGGCGGACCAGCGGCACGCGCAGCAGCAGCGGCTCCTCGGCGAGCCTCTCGATCCACCGCTCGTCGCTCAGGCGGGCGCTCCGGAGCCCCAGCTCCTGGAAGCGGCGCGATTCCCGGTCGATCAGCGCCTCGACCCCGAACTTCTGCACGAACCGGCGCAGCTCTCCGGGGGACGCCGCGCGCTCCCGCAGGTCGACGAAGTGGGTGCGGATGCGGCGCTCGGCGAAGAAGCGAAGCGCCTTCCGCGTATCCGCGCTCTTCTGCAACCCGAAGACCTGGACCTCGATCGCCACGGGCGGTCAGCCGGCCGACGGCACGACCGCATCGCCCGTGCGCAGTCGTCCGCGCGCGGTGTGCGCCATGTTGACCCCGAACATCACGCCGCCGGGCCGTTTCCGGTACGCGGCCAGGGTCCTGAGCGGCTCGACGCCGCCGACGCCCGTGTCCTGGTCGACCGTGGTGAGGACACAGCGGTCGCAGGGCTTGGTGACGACGAACTCGACCTCGCCGATGCGCACGCGGTCCCAGCCGTCCTCCGCGAACGGGCCCACGCCGGCGACCACCAGGTTGGGGCGGAACCGGTTCATCGGCACGGCGGTGGGAAGCCGGGCATTGAGGTCGCCCAGCGACGCTTCGGAGAGGAGCAGGAACGGATAGGCATCCGCGAATCCGACCCGGCCAAGCGACTCCTCGCGACGGCGGCGGATGGGGCGCCGGGTGGTCGCGGTGATGTACACGAGGCGGCACGGCTCGCCGAGGAACGCCGATATCCACGCATCCGCCTCAGGGCCGCATCCCTCGGCAATGCAGATGTCGTCCCATACGGCGACGGCGCCCGGCTCGTCGCCACCGCGCGGCACCAGGAGATCCGGCTGGCCCGGCGCGCGCAGGCGCACACCGCCCGCTTCGAGCGCGGTACGCACCATCGCCATCCTCGGGCGCCAGCGCTGGGTGTGGAACCGTCCGGCGGCATCGACCACCATCCAGCGCCGGTCGTCCTGAAAGCCGAACTCGTCGATCTCGGCGGCATCCATCGCGATCCCGCCGAGAGACTTTACCGGATAGACGTGGATGGAGGCGAGCGAGGCGTTCACCGCTCGCGACCGCCTGAGCCGCCCGGGCCGCCCCGGCGCCCTCCGGGGCGCCCGCCCGGCCTTCCGCTGCTCCGACCCCCGGGCCGGCCGCCTCCAGCGGGCCGGCTGCCGCCGGCGGGCCGCGGCGGAGCAGCGGCGCCCTGCTGCGCCCGGCGCTCCGCCTTGGCCTTGGCGCGCGCACGCTCCTCCGCCTTGCGCGCGCGGATGGCCGCGATGCGCTCGGCGATGGGGATCTCGAAGCGCGTCTCCGGTTTCCGCTGGTAGTCGAACCCCGGCACCGTCACCCGCGGCAGCTTGGCCCCCACGGCGCGCTCGATGGCGCGCAGGTCGCCCTCTTCCTCCGGCGACACGAAGGTGAAGGCGTCGCCGGTGGCCTCGGCGCGCGCCGTGCGGCCCACCCGGTGGATATAGTCCTCGGGCACGTGCGGCACGTCGAAGTTCACCACGTGGCTCAGCTCCTCGACGTCGATGCCGCGGGCCACGATGTCGGTGGCGACGAGCACCTGGATCTTCCCCGCCTTGAAGCCGGCCAGCGCATCGGTGCGCTGCGCCTGCGAGCGGTTCCCGTGGATCCGCGCGCAGGAGACGCCGTGCTTCTCGAGGAACTCGGCGAGCCGGTTCGAGCGATGCTTGGTGCGGGTGAAGACGATCACGTCCTCGAGCAGGCCGCGCCGGATCAGCTCGAGGAAGAGCTCGGCCTTGAGGTCCTCGCGCACCGGGTACACCGCCTGGGTGATGCCGACCGCGGGCGCGGCCTTGCGCTGGAGATTGATCGTTGCGGGCCGGGTGAGCAGCTCGCGCGTGAGCTCCACGATCGGGGCGGGCATCGTGGCGGAGAAGAACAGCGTCTGCTTCTTGGCCGGGAGGTACTTGAGCACCCGCTTGATGTCCGGCAGGAAACCCATGTCGAGCATCCGGTCGGCCTCGTCGAGCACCAGGATCTCCAAACCGTCGAGCTTCGCGTAGGGCTGCCTGAGGTGATCGAGCAGCCGGCCCGGCGTGGCCACGATGACGTCCATGCCGCTCCGGAACGCATGCTCCTGCGGCCCCATCCCGACCCCGCCGATCACCGACGCCCCGGAGATCGGCGTGTGCACGGCGAGCTGGGTGAGGTGCTGGTCGATCTGCGCCGCCAGCTCGCGCGTGGGCGTCAGGATGAGCGCGCGCGTGGTGCCCCGGCGCTTCCCGATCAGGCGGTGCAGGATCGGCAGCAGGAAAGCCGCCGTCTTCCCGCTTCCGGTCATGGCGCAGGCCAGCACGTCCTTCCCCTCGAGCGCGGGCGGGATGGACTGCTCCTGGATCGGTGTCGGACGAGTGAAGCCGAGCTCCTTGATGCCGCGGAGGAGATCGGGGTGGAGGCCGAAGGACGTGAAAGGCATGGAGCTCCTAGTAGGGCGGTCAGGGCGGTCGGGACGGTCGGGACGGTCGGGAGGCGGTCAGGTGGTTCGGCTCGCACCCGACCAATCCGACCGCCCCCACCGGCCCCACCCTCCCC
>CAMLLJ010000006.1 GCA_946480845.1 uncultured Gemmatimonadota bacterium | reverse complement strand
GCAACACGCCTGACTCTGGATCAGGAGAGTCCTGGTTCGAGCCCAGGAGGGGCAACTTCCGGCGGCGTAAGCATCAAATGCTTACGCCGCTCTGTCTTTCCTGCCGCACGGTCAGGGCAGGGCCGCCGGGGCCCCCGCCGCCGGCTCGGCAAAGGTGGCCGTCGATTGCAGGATCGCGACTTCGTCGGCCGTCATCTCGGCGGGAATCTCGGCGAAGAGCGGCGTGCTGAGGTACCGCTCCCCCGTGTCGGGCAGCATGCAGAGGATCGAGGTACCCTCGGGAGCGCCCGCCGCCACCTCGAGCGCACCCGCGAAGGTGCCGCCCGCGGACACTCCCACGAGGATCCCTTCCTTGGCCGCCAGCTCGCGGCTCCAGCGCATGGCGTCCGCCCCGGACACCGTGATGGTCCGGTGGACCTGCCCGGCATCGACGGCGTCGCCCACGAGCTTCGGGATGAAATCGGGGCTCCAGCCCTGGATCGGATGCGGCTTCCAGGCCGGGTGCCGGGCGGCCGGCGAGCCATCCGCATTCCGCTCCTGCCGCGTCCCGCTCGACAGCAACGGTGCATCCGCCGGCTCCACCAGGACGACCCGGGTCTCCGGCCGCTCCTTCGCCAGCACGCGCGAGACGCCCTTCAGCGTGCCTCCGGTGCCGAAGCCGGTGATCCAGTAATCGAGGCGCTCGCCGGCGAAGTCGGCGACGATCTCCCGCGCCGTGGTGCGCGAGTGATAGTCGGCGTTCGCCTCGTTCTCGAACTGCCTGGTGAGGAACCAGCCGTGCGCCCTGGCGAGCTCCACGGCCTTGGTCACCATTCCGGTCCCGCCGGCCGCCGGCGGCGTGAGCACCACCCTGGCGCCCAGGAAGCGCATCAGCCTGCGGCGCTCCACGCTGAACGATTCCGCCATGGTCACGACCAGCGGGTAGCCCTTCTGCGCGCAGACCATCGCCAGGCCGATGCCGGTGTTGCCGCTGGTCGCCTCCACCACGGTCTGCCCCGGCTTGAGGGCGCCGCGGCGCTCCGCATCCTCGATCACGCCCAGGGCCAGGCGATCCTTCACCGATCCGAGCGGGTTGAACGCCTCGATCTTGACGAAGAGGTCTATGCCCGGTGGTGCGAGCTT
Source organism: uncultured Gemmatimonadota bacterium (assembly GCA_946480845.1). The sequence goes on along the minus strand of CAMLLJ010000006.1, from coordinate 27,717 downwards.
GCCGATCCTCACCACCGGGGTGTTGCCCACCGTCTCGAGTATGTTCGCGAATCTGGCCATGACGTCACCGCCGGAGGAGGGTCGACTACGAGATGGTCAAATGTAGTCTCGGCGGGGGCCACGCATGATGGCCCCGGGAGCGGGCTCCCGGGGCCATCATTACGGCCTTCGATCGCGGCTACTTGATGAGGATCTTCTTCGCCACGGCCGCGGCCGGCTTCGGGACCCGGATGGTCAGGACGCCATCCTGGTAGGCGGCCTCGATGTTCTCCTCGTCCACCATCACTGGCAGCTTGAGGGTGCGAATGAACCGGCCGACCTCGCGCTCCCGGTACAGGTACATCTCGTCCTTCGTCTCCTGGAGCGCGTCCCTGTGCCCCGTGATCCGGAGCAGGTTCCCCGACAGGTTGATGTCGAGGTTCTCCTTGTGGATGCCCGGCACCTCGCAGCGGACCACGAACTCCTTCTCGGTCTCGGTGAGGTCAAGGCGCGGGGCCCACTCGGCCAGGGCCTCGTTCATCGGCTCGAACGGGAAGAGCGGCATGATCGGCTCGGTCATGAACGGCCGCGCAAAGAAGCGGTCGAACACCCGGTCGATGTTCTCCTTCACGTTCGTGATGTCGGGGCTCCCCTTGGTGATCTTGGCGACTTTCATAAACCCTCCTTGTGAACGCCGATCCCCTCCAGACGCTGCCGAATATTGCATCGCCAGCATGAATGGGGTGTGAAGGGCGCGTGAGACGTTGCATCGGGTCGATCGGCCGCGAGCTGCTTCACGGCCGTCTCAGCCTCCCTTCACTCGCTGCAGCGCATACTGGGACACCGCCGAAGGAGGGTCCCATGAGGTATTCAGGGTTCCTGGCTCCTTTCGCGCTGCTGGCGGCCGCGTGCGCCCGCGCGCCGATCTCTACCTCGCCGCTTCCCGAAGCCGGGGACCGCGTTCGCTACTCGTTCCTCACGGATAGCACCGTGAGTTACGTCGGGCGTACGCTCCGCATGACCGCAGAGACGCTCTTCGTGGAGCGCATGCGCCCCAGCATGACCGGTGGGCCGGCCCGGTACGAGCCTGCGGCGCTGGCGACGGCGTCGCTCGCGCGTCTGGAAAAGCGGGTGGGGCGGCGGGGAAACGTCGGAAAGGGCGCATTGATCGGCACTGGCATCGGCCTCGTGGCCGGGATCTTCTGCGCCGCCGAGGATCCCGGGTGGCTTCAGCCGAGCCCGGTCGAGTGCGTCTTCGGGTATTCGGCGTCGGGCGCCGCCTGGGGGGCGGCACTGGGTGCGCTGATCCGGAGCGATGTCTGGCGGCCGATCGTGCTTCCGCTCGAGCCGCGACCCGCCCCGGGTGATCTTGCGAGTTCCCATGCCGCGCTGGGCATCGGGATCCGGGTGCAGGCACCAGGGGTGACTGGCCGGGAGCGGTGAGGGGTGGGGGATCAGCCGTCCATCGCGGCGGCCTGTCCCGCCTTTCCTCGCCAGACGGGCGACCTCACCAGCCAGGTCGCCAGCAGTGCGCCGGCCGCCACCCGCAGGAGTAGTCCGGCCGTCACCCCGCCGCCGTAGGCGCGCGCAAGAGCCGGCGCCGCAAACCAGTAGTACAGCCCGATGGCCAGAGCGCCAAGCAGCGGAAGGGCGATCTTCGCCGAGACCCGGGCGAGGAGCACCGCGGCACCCAGGAGGCCCAGGCTCACCGCCGACCATGCCAGCATGTGCAGGTAGACCGCCGGCGCCGTCGAGAGCGGCCCGTTCTCGCTCGTGAAATAGCCGACGATGAACCCCGGGAAGGCAATGCTGAAGAGCCCGAACGGCGTTCCCAGCCAGCGGAAGGAGCGGCGCGCCGGTCCCAGCGTCTGCACCAGCGTCTTCTCGCCGGCGATATCGAGGCACCCCGTGGGCGTGCAGAGACTGCAGGCGGCGCACCGGGCGCTCCCGAGGCGCACGAGCGGGGACTGGCCGTAGAGCTTCTCGACGGGCAGGACCGGGCAGATGGCATTGCAGAAGCCGGCCCGCCGGGTGAAGAGCATGCCGGCCGCCAGCGCGGCGGCCGCAACCGCGGCAATGGTGCCCGCGAGCGCCGGCCCGTTGCCGTTGAAGAGGAAGCGCCGCGCCGGCACCATCACGAAAAGCAGGACGATGCCGATCGCCCAGGAGGCGCGGAGGGCCTTTCCCTCCAGCGGGCGGGTGGACATGCGCTGGCCGGTGGCGGCGTTCAGCGTTGCGAGCGGGCAGGCGTTCCGCCAGATCATCGGATTGATCAGGAACACTGCCGGGAGCAGCGGAATCACCATGTCCCAGAGGACATGCAGCGTGAGCGCCGGACGGGCGACGAGCCCGGCGAGGAGGCCGGCGGTCAGGCAGAGCCCGAGCACCTGGGCCACCGAATGACGGGCCCTGGACGACGCGGACAGGCCCTGAACCGCGGGATGGACGGCAGGATACGCCATCGTCGTGCACCTCGCCATGGAGGTGGATGGGAACAACCGCGCGGCCCGCGGAAGCGGGTCGATCGACGATCGTAGCGCAACCCGCGTGAAGGAATGGCGAAGCGGGGATGAAGAGTTGAACGCAGGCGGATATTGGCGCGGGATTTGCCCTCGGCGTGGAACCTCACGATCCCTTCACGTCCCGTTCATGGCTCCCACCCCAGTATGGGAGCACCGCCAGATGGAGTGGTGTATGAGCATCCGCCCGATTTGCCTCCTTGCCGGCACGCTCGTCATGGCATGCGCACCCGCGTTCCCCGCCAGGCCGGAGCTTCCTCCGGTTGCCCCCGCGGTTGCCCCCGCGGCTGCCGACGTTGGCGACGTCGATATGCTTCAGGGCTCGGCGCCCGTGATTCCGAAGCCGGACCTCTCGAACGTGCGCATCGAGGTCCAGCGGCCGGTTCGCTGAACCAGCATCATCCGAGCGCGGCCAGAGAGGCAGAAGCCCGGCACGACGTCGAGTCGTGCCGGGCTTCGCTCATCTGGCACTGCCGTGCTCGTGTCAGTCGTCGATCAGCTGGTACGCGGAGGTCCAGAAGTCGAGCACGACGGGAGGAAGGTCGAACCGGTCCGGCCGGCGCTGCGTCAGCAGGACGCCCACCAGCTCCTCCTTCGGGTCGATCCAGCACGAGGTGCCGAACGCGCCGTCCCACCCGAACCGCCCCGGCACGTCCGCCAGGCCATGCCGCGCGGTAACCAGGCCGAGGCCCAGTCCCCAGCCGTGCCCCTCCCAGAAGTGCTCGAAGAACGGCGAGGCGGCCTTCTGGGCGGGCGTGAGCTGATCGGTGGTCATCAGCTCGATCGTCGGCCGCGACAGGGTGCGGTCGCCCTCCGAACGGGCATCGCCCAGCATCATGCGGCCGAAGGCGAGCAGGTCCGCTGCCGTCGAGGCCAGTCCGCCCGCACCGGATTCGAAGACCGGCGGGCCGGCGCAGAGCCCCTCGCCCGCCTGGTGCAGGACCAGGAGCTTGCCGGTCGCCATGTCGCTGCCGTAGCAGGGGGGCAGCCGGCCGAGCTTCGACCGGGGAACGTGGAAGCCGGTATCGTGCATGCCGAGCGGTTCGAAGATGCGCTCGTGCAGGAACTCCCCGAGCGGCTTTCCGGCTGCCCGTGCGATCAGCACGCCGAGGATCTCGGCGCCCATGTGGTACAGCCAGCGCTCGCCCGGCTGGTGCGCGAGCGGGAGCCTGCCCAGCCGCATCATGAATTCGTCCGGGGTCCCGGCGAATGGCCACTCGCTCAGCGGAAGCCGTGCCTCCACCAGCGCTGCCTGCAGCGGACAGGTGGGCGACAGGAACGCGACCTCGCCATGGCCGGACCGGAACGTCAGCAGGTCGCGCAGCGTGATCGGGCGCTGCGCGGGCACGGTGTCGTCGAGGGGGCTATCGATCGTCCGCAGCACCCTCCGGTTGGCGAGCTCCGGGAGCCAGGCGTCCACCGGGTCGTCCAGCCTGAGCCGGCACTCCTCCACCAGGGTCATGGCGGCGGCGGCGACGATCGGCTTGGTGGTCGAGGCGAGCCGGAAGATCGCATCCGGGCGCATCGGCTCATCGCTTTCGAACGCGAGGGTGCCGAGGGCCTCGAGATGCTCTTGCCCGCGCTGGAACACGAGCGCGACGAGGCCCGGGACCTCGCCGCTGTCCACGCGACGCTGCAGCGCGGTGCGCAGCCGGGCAAGGCGCGTGGGCGAGAAGCCGCTGCGCACGACGGCCGGCGCCCGACGGGATGAGGTCGCGCGAGTGGGGATGAGGAGGGACTGGTTGGACATGGCGCCCACCTGTGGGAGATGAACCCATGGTGCGGGGCGGGGCCTGAACGCGGCGTGAAGCAGGCGTTAGACTGTCTTCACGCCCCTATGCCCGGGGCATCACGCGCGGTCCGATCCGCACCTCGCGTCCCTCCTGTGACAGCAGCACTTCCGCCGCCCTTCGTGCATCGGCCGCCACCGGCCGATGCATCGTCCACCACGCCTCGGCGCGCTCGGCCGTCCATGCGGATCCGAGGGCACTCGCATCGAGCCGTGCACTCACTGCCTCCGCGCTCTCCGGCCGCCGCGCCGGGTCCTTCTCCAGGCACTGCATGACCAGGTCCTCGAGCACCGCGGGCATGGCGATCCCGGACCGCGCCGATGGCCTGGCCGGCGCCGTGTGCGCGTGATGGAACATCACCTCCACCGCGCTCATCCCCTCGAACACGAGCTTGCCGCTGAGCAGCCAGTACGCCACGCACCCCAGCGCATAGAGATCCACCCGGTGGTCGGTCTCGGCTACGCCGAGCACCACTTCCGGGGCCATGAACGCCGGCGTGCCGCTGGTGCTCCCCTCGCTGCTGAGCTTGACGGCGTCCACGCCGGACGCCGGCGCCGATTCGAGCTTCACCAGCCCGAAGTCGAGCACCTTGGCGAAATCGAACGTCGTGCCTGCCCGGCTCACCACGACGTTTGCGGGCTTGATGTCGCGGTGCACCAGGCCGTTGCCGTGCGCGTCCTGGAGCGAGGAGCAGACCTGGCGCAGGATGTGGGCGGCCCGCTCCGCCGGCAGGGGCCCGTACTGGCGCACCAGGCTGTCGAGGTCGAGTCCGTCGAGCAGCTCCATCACATAGTACAGCCTGCCGTCGTCGGTCATGCCGAAGTCGTAGAGCTGCACCGTGTGCGGCGACTTGAGCGCAGCCGTGGCGCGGGCTTCCCGCTCGAAGCGCCGGAGCAGCAGCTCGGGATCGGCCGAGATCTGCGGGCGGATGAGCTTGATCGCCGCCGGCCGGATGAGCAGGCGATGCCGCGCCCGCCAGACCTCGCCCATCCCGCCGCCGCCGATCTGCTCCTCGAGCACGTACTGGCCCAGCTCGTTGGCTTCGGCGACCTGCCGGCGCAGGCCGTAGATCACCCGCGACACGATCGTGGCGAGCGTGGTCCCGAGGATGCTCCAGAGGACCGTGTTGAGCGTCATGTACTGCTTCTGGTAGCTCGCGCTGAACCCGGGAAGGAGCGCCGTGGGATGGTGCCGGGCGACGCAGATGATCACCGTCGGCAGGAACGCGAGTGCCGAGAGCACGAGGGTCCGGCCCGGCCGCGACGGCACCAGGATCGCCCGGATCATGACGGTGACGATCAGGGCGAGCAGGACCTGGAGGATCTGGCCCCCGTCGTCCAGCGCCATGAGCGACAGGAAGCCGCAGCCGGCGACGATGCCGATCGCATCGATCGCCCCCAGCGCCCGCGCCGATCGCCTGCCGCGCGAGGCGAGCAGCCAGATCAGCCCCATGGTGCAGCTCCCCGCCAGGTGCCCGTACGCGACCGGCGCCCGGACCACGGCGGCGAACGACGCGCCGCCGAGCAGGACCATGCTGGCGAGAAGGAAGAGGTAGAACCCGAACGATACGAGGAAGAGCGTCCTGCCGACCAGCGCAAGACGCTCGCGTACGAAGTCCAGCCCGTTGGAGGTGTCGAGCCCGCGCTCGAGGTCGCTCACACCATCCGCGCCACCACCACGGTGATGTTGTCGTGCCCGCCGCCGGCCAGCGCGGCCTCCACCAGCTCGCGGCAGGCCGATTCCGCATCCGCCGCGCGGCCCAGCATCTCGGCGAGCCGCTCGTCGTTGACGTAGCGGGTGAGCCCGTCGGTGCAGAGGAGCAGCGTGTCCCCCGGCTGGAGGTCCACGAGGCCTACGGCGGGAATCATCTCGCTTCCGCCCACCGCGCTGGCGAGCGCGCTGCCCATCGGCGACGTGCGCGCCTGCTCCTCGGTCCAGGCGCCGGAATCCATCATGTACTCGCCGGTGGTCTGGTCGCGGGTGAGCTGCCGGATGCGTCCCTTGCGGAGGTAGAAGGCGCGGCTGTCGCCCACGTGGACCAGGTAGGCGCGGGGCCAGACCAGCATCGCCATCGTGAGGGTGGTGGCCGGCCCGGACTCGTGATCGCCCTCGCCGTGCTCTTCGGTGACCTTCCGGTGCGCCCCGTGCACCGCGGCCTCGAGCTGCTCCAGGAACTCGTGCTCCCGGTCGATGTCCACCTTGTTGAAGCAGCTCGCGGCCTGGCCCACGTAGTTCACCATGGCCGAGACCGCCGTCTCGCTCGCCAGCTCGCCGCCCGGCTGCCCGCCGACGCCGTCCGCGACGATGAAGAGCCACCCTTCGGGGCCGCGGAGCCCGTCGAACGCGGCCGGGTCGGCGACGCTGGTCTGCCGGACCTCGGCCGCCTTGCGCAGGGTCATGATCACGAAATGGTCTTCGTTCACCTTGCGGCGGAGACCGATGTCGGTGAGCCCCGCCGCATCGATCCGCACCGTCGCCGTTGCCGTCGCCGTCATGGCCGCACCTCCCGGGTGGCGAGCGTCGCGCGTCCGATCCGCAGGAACACCTCCTCGACGCCGTCGCCGCTCTTCGCGCTGGTGCGCACCAGGTTCCACCCGGCGGTCAGCGCCTTCTCGTCATCGCGACCGAGCGCCCAGGCGCCCGTGAGGTCGCTCTTGTTGAGGGCCAGCACCTCGGGGATCTCTCCCGCCGCCTCGCGCACGATGGCGCGCAGCTCGGGAAGCTGGTCGCAGGTCTCCCGGCGCGTGCCGTCCGCCACATAGAGCACCGCGTGCGCGCCGCGCAGGTAGCTGGCCGTGATGTCCTCGTGCTTGTCGCGTCCCGCGAGGTCCCAGAGCACGAGCGTCACCTCGGTGCCGTCGAGCTGGAGCGCCTTGCGGTCGATCTTGACGCCCACGGTCGAGAGATAGCGCTCCGAGAACAGCGAGTGCACGAACCGCTGCACCAGGCTGGTCTTGCCGGTGCCGAACAGGCCGACCATGCACACCTTCTTCTGGATCATCGCGACGGTTCCCCTCCATCCTCCGGCCCCACGTTCACGGCGAACGACACGCTCCGGTTGATGCGGGCGCGCTCGGCCGGGTCGCTGCCCGGGAGCGGCTGGGTGGTGCCGAGGGCGCGCACGGTGGTGACGCCCGCCGGCACGCCGCGGGCAGCGAGTACGCGGAGCACGGCATCCGCGCGCTCCCGGCTCAGTGCCTGGTTGGCCGAATCCGATCCGGTCGGGTCGGTCCGCCCGACCAGCTCGAGCGTGACCCGCGCGTCGAGCGCGGCCGCGCCGTCCTGGAGCCGGAGCCACCGGTCGGCCACCCTGCTCGCCGGGGCGACGGCGGTCCCGCGGAGGGCGGCCGAGCCGACGCTGAACAGGATCCGCTCCCCTTCGATTTCCTGCTGCAGCCGGGCCAGGGCGGCAGGCAGCTCAGAGGCGACCCCGCCCAGGTCGAGCGCCGAGACACCCGGAATCACGGCGCCGAGCCGCCGCGCCGACGCCATCCAGTCGAGCGGCGCGGTGCCGGATGCGCGCAGTGTATCCCGGGCCAGTGCCAGCTCCACGCCGGCCGGCGGCGCCAGGCCCCTCCGCGCCCGCGCCAGCACCAGCTCCGGCCGGAGCGAGAGGTAGGGCTCCCACCGCTGCTCGAGCCGCGCGGTATCCACCGCCATCGCCGCTAGCAGTGCCGCCGGCTCGGGCGCGAGCGGATCGCGCAGCCCGGCGAGGCGCCAGCGGCCGCCGCCGCGCTCGGCCTCGGTCAGCACGATGCCGGGCTCCGACCGGAGCCTCGCTACGGCCCGGTCCCAGCGCAAGCGAGACCGGAGCGCGAGCCCGCCCAGCACCAGCGCAATGAGCACGGCCGCGATCGCCCAGGGGCGCCAGGTCACGCCGCCGCCCCCGGCGCGCTTCCGGCCGGTGGCGATCTCCGTTGCCAGGCAGTCCTCGAGCAACGGCACCGCCGCGGCGAACTGGGCGGTGTCGCCGTCGAAATCGGCGAGCGCGCCGGCGAACTGGAGGTGGATCGTCTCCAGCGTATCCTGGAGCTGGGGCAGCAGCGTGTCCGGCGCCTCGCCTCGCACCACGGCCGCGATCAGCGCTTCCGGGCCCTGTTCCACCAGGACCGTGAGCTCGCCGACCGAGAACCGGCGGAGGCCGCCCGCGTCGCGCTCGCCGGTGAAGGAATCGGTCACGAAATCGCGGATGGCGGTGAGCATGCCGGAGATGAGGTCGGCATCGCTGGCCGCGAGGTCGGGCGCCACCGCGTGGGCCAGGAGCAGGCCGGTGTCGCCGTCGATCAGGAAGACCTGCTCGACCCGGTAGACCAGCGCGTGGCGGAGGACGACCTGCGCGTACGGGACGCCGGAGCGCCACGCCTCGATCCGCCAGCGGAGCCCGCGGGGCGAGAGACTGTGCTCGACGGTCCGGTTGATGGAAGCGACCAGGCCCGCCAGCGCCTCGGCGATCGCCTTGCGGATGGCGGGGCCGAGCACGGGGAAGATGGCGGTGGCGATGGGGCGGGGGTTCCGGCGGACCGACTCGCCGATGGCGTTCTCGACGGTCGGTGCGAGCGCGCGGGCGAGCTGGCGGTCGCGCCCGGCGCGGAGGGCCACGGCCTCCGGCAGCAGCTCGGCGAGCGCCTCCCGGTTGAGGCCGGCGGCATCGATCCGCCGCTCCAGCTCTTCCAGCCGCCGCCGCTCCGCCCCGAGGATCAGCTCGCGCAGCTCGGCCAGGTCGGCCGAGGAGGCGTCGTAGCCGCCGCCGGCGGAGGACTGCTCCCAGGGCGCCCGCTCGTCGGGCATGGCTCAGCTCCCCGGGGCGTTCTTCCCGTTGGCCGTCCCGGGCTCGGCTTCTGCGCCGAGCCGGGAAGCCACGTCATTGAGCAGGGCGGCGAGGGCGGAGCGATCTGTCTTGGTCGTCTTCAGCTCCTGGTGCGACCGGTTCAGCTCGGCGGTGAGGCGCTCGCCCAGCCGCGCCAGCTGCGCCGCGGCGTCGGCGGACTGGGCGAGAAGCTGGTCCCGCAGCCCGGCATCGGCCAGGTTGGCGTCCTGCTCCAGCTTCAGGTGCCGCTTCTCCAGCGCCCGGATGGCGTCCTTGATCTCGGCGGACAGGGACTTCAGCTCCTCGCCGCGGCGGGTCCGCTCCGCCGCCAGCCGGTCGGTCAGCGCCTGCACTTCGCTCCGGATCAGCGCATCGAGCGACTCGCCCTGCTTGGTGAACTCGGCACGGATGGCGTCGTGCTCCTGCCGGAAGCGGTCCTCCATGCCCTGAAGCCGCCCCTCGACTGCGCGCATCTGCCCGCCGAACAGGATATCGCGCACCTTGTCGAGACTTTCGGGCTGGGGCTCCGGGACGCGAGGCTCGGCGACCTGGACACCGGCGGACTTGAGCTTCTCGATCTCTGCGTTGGACATGGTCGGCTCACGGTGGGCTGGGGGCCCCGGCGATCGGGCCGGGATTGCCAACGTATCACCCGGTCCCGCGATTGGCCATCCGGCGCTATTGCGCCGGATGGCCCGCGAAATGCTCCTCCGACGCGTCGGCTTCGGCCTTGGTCGCGTGCACCGTGCCGTCAGCGTGCGCGGGCGGGGCATAGAGGGTGTAGAGCCGCAGGCGCTTCTCGCCGGTGTTCCGGACATTGTGGCGCGCCCCGGCCGGGATCAGGATCGCCGTCCCGACGCGGATCTTGCTGCGCTCGCCCTCGATCCAGACTTCGCCCTTGCCCTTCTCCACCCGGAAGAACTGGTCATGGTCGTCGTGGACCTCCTCGCCGATCTCCTCCCCGGCGCGGAGCGACATCAGCACCAGTTGCAGGTTCGGCCCCGTATGGAGGACCCGGCGGAAGTCCCGGTTCCTGCCGGTCAGTTCTTCGATGTCCCCGATGAATCCCTTCACGGTGTCCTCGCTTTCAGGCAGCGGATGGCTTGCCCGGCCCGGTCCGATCGTAGGTCAGGACCCCCCGCACCAGTCTCGCCGGGGGAGCCAGGCGGTGCGGCTGGCTGGCAGTCGCATCCATGATATGCACCACTTCCTCGCCCCGCGCCACCAGCACGTCGGCGATCATCCGCCGGTGGCACCGCCACCAGAGGACCTCGGCGCACATCACCGCCGTGCGCATCCCTCCGGCCGCCATCGTGAGCTCGAAGAGCCCGCCGGCGAACTCCTCGCTCGCGAGGTGCTCCGCATAGCCCCGGAATGCCTCGTTGCGCCAGCCGCTGCCCGCTGCATGCTCGCGGGCCCGCCGCCGCCCGCCCAGCGCGGGCAGGGCCAGGTACTCGATCCCGGCCCCGTGCAGCCCCGCCTCGAGCGCCGCCTGCGCGAACTGCGGATGAGCGCGCGACCCGGGAAAGCGCCGCACGTCCGCCACCAGCTCGATGCGGTACGGAGCGAGCGTCGCCAGGAAGTCGTCCAGCGAGCGCGTCGAATGGCCGACGGTCCAGACCCGCATCCCCGCGCCTATCCCAGCGCCACGTCCAGCACCATCATCAGCGCGAACCCGATCATGGTGGCCGACGTGACCAGGTCGGTGCGCCCGCTCCGCTGGGCGGCGGGGAGCAGCTCCTCGACCACCACGTAGAGCATGGCGCCCGCGGCGAACGAGAGCGCGTACGGCAGGATCGGTGCGATCAGGGCCACCGACGCCGCGCCGATCACCGCCGCCACCGGCTCGACCACGGCCGAGAGCTGGCCGTACCAGAAGGCCTTGAGCCGCGACTGGCCCTCCCGCCGGAGCGGCATCGCCACGGCGACGCCCTCGGGCAGGTTCTGGATCGCGATGCCGATCGCCAGCGCGGCCGCCGCGGCCAGCGACACGCCGTGCAGCGCATCGGGCCCGGCCGCACCCCCGAACGCCACGCCGACGGCCAGGCCTTCGGGAATGTTGTGCAGCGTGATGGCGAGGACCAGCAGCGTCGTGTGCCGCAGGTGCGACGGCATGCCTTCGGCCCGGTCGGTCTCCACGAGGTCGGGATGCAGGTGGGGAAGGACCAGGTCCATCAGCCGCAGGAAGCCCGCGCCCAGCAGGAATCCCGCGGCGGCCGGGAACCATCCCGACCCGCCCCGCGATTCGGAGAGGTCGATCGCCGGGGCGAGCAGCGACCAGAAGCTCGCCGCGATCATGATGCCCGCCGCGAAGCCCAGCATCGCATCGAGCAGCGACTGCGGAAGGGCGCGCCGGAAGAACACCGTTGCGGCACCGAGCGCCGTCACTCCCCAGGTCAGCAGCCCGGCCAGCAGCGCCTGCGGCACCGGATCGAGCCCCGCGAACCACTCCCACATGACCACCCCCTCTGAATCGGCCAACGGCCGGACGCTCAAAGGTATCAGGCTGGCGGCGCCGGTCCGCGGCGCGATAACTTGCCCGGTCCATGAATCGGACCGAACGCCGGGCAAGGAGATCGCCGATGAGCGGAGTGCGCGTGCTGGTGGGGACCCGGAAGGGCGCCTTCATCCTGGAGTCGGATGGAAAGCGCGAGAAGTGGAGCGTGAGCGAGCCGCTGTTCGCCGGCTGGGAGGTCTACCACCTCAAGGGCTCGCCGGCCGATCCGGACCGCCTCTACGCGTCGCAGTCGAGCAGCTGGTCCGGCCAGGTGATCCAGCGTTCGAACGACGGCGGAAAGACCTGGGACGCGGTGGGGAACAGCTTCGAGTACGACGGCGTCACCGGCACGCACCAGTGGTACGACGGCACGCCACACCCGTGGGAGTTCAAGCGCGTCTGGCACCTCGAGCCCTCGCTCACCGATCCCGACACGGTGTATGCGGGCGTCGAGGACGCCGCGCTCTTCCGCTCGACCGACGCCGGGCAGAGCTGGCGGGAGCTGTCGGGCCTCCGCAAGCACGGCTCCGGGCCGCAGTGGCAACCGGGCGCCGGCGGCATGTGCCTGCATACGATACTGCTCGATCCCGCCGACCCGAAGCGGATCTTCATCGCCATCTCGGCGGCGGGCGCATTCCGCAGCGACGACGGCGGCGCCACCTGGAAGCCGGTCAACAAGGGGCTCAGCTCGCAGTACATCCCCGACCCGACCGCCGAAGTGGGCCACTGCGTGCACCGGATCGCCATGCACCCGTCGCGGCCCAACGTGCTGTTCATGCAGAAGCACTGGGACGTGATGCGCAGCGACGACGGCGGCGAGTCGTGGCGCGAGGTGAGCGGCAACCTCCCCACCGACTTCGGCTTTCCCATCGACGTCCACGCGCATGAGCCGGAGACCATCTACGTGGTCCCCATCAAGAGCGACTCCGAGCACTACCCGCCCGACGGCAAGCTCCGCGTCTACCGGAGCCGGAGCGGCGGGAACGAGTGGGAGGCGCTGACGAAGGGCCTGCCGCAGGCGGACTGCTACGTGAACGTGCTGCGCGACGCGATGGCGGTGGACCGGCTCGACTCGTGCGGCGTCTACTTCGGCACCACCGGAGGGCAGGTCTACGCGTCGCGCGACTCGGGCGACACCTGGGCCCCCATCGTGCGCGACCTCCCCGCCGTGCTCTCGGTCGAGGTGCAGACGCTGTCATGATGCGGGTGGCGCTGCCGGCCCACCTGCGCACCCTCGCGCGGGTGGACGGCGAAGTGGAGCTCGAGGTCGGGACGCCGCTCACCCAGCGCGCGGTCCTCGATGCGCTCGAGGCGCGCTACCCGATGCTCCGCGGCACCATCCGCGACCAGGCGACGGGAAAGCGGCGTGCGTACATGCGGTACTTCGCCTGCGGGGAGGACCTCTCGCACGAAGCCCCCGACGCGCCGCTGCCCGAGGCCGTGGCGCGGGGATCGGAGCCGTTCATGGTCGTGGGAGCGATCGCGGGCGGCTAGCCCGGGAGCGGCCGCGCCACCAGCACGCCGGTGCAGCGCCGGATCGCGCCGACGTACTCCGGCAGCGTCGCCGCCGTCACCTCCACCACCCCGCCCGAGAGCGGCGCGTGCAGCACGCGGAGCACGCCGCCGCCGTCCCGCCACGCGAACGCCGCGTGGGTCACGTCGAGACCCTCGATCGACGTGGCGAACGCGAGCACGTCGCCCGTCTCGATCCGGTCCCGGACGGCGCCCAGCCGGGCCACCGGCACCACGGTGCGCTCCGCCGCATCGAGCGCGCGCTCGATCCGTCCGATCTCCTCGTACACGGCATCGTCCGCCAGCGCGGGGTAGCTCGTGCGATGGGCCGTCATGAATCGGAGCGGCCGCGGGTCCCGCTCGCCTCCCAGCTCGGCGCCGAGATCGCGCACCAGCCCCCTCCGTGCGCCGTCCGCGATCCACTCGCTGAAGTAGTGCAGCCGGGAGGTGTAACCGCGGCGCCGGCCGCCGCGGTAGCGCATGCGCTCGACCTCGCGCGCGAACCGGTTCCAGAAAGGATCGCGGCGGCCGGCCGCAGTGCGCGCCACCGCGAGGCAGCCCTCCACCAGCGTCACGCAGTCGAAGCGCGTGAGCGAGAGCGCGAGCGGCTCCCGCCTGTGGGGAGTGCCGCCGGCCTTCAGGTAGGCCTCGAGCATGAACGCCTCGTAGGGGGAGCCGGCCGCCAGCTCCCCGACGCGCCCGGCAGCACGGCCGAGCGGGATGCCGTCGCCCGCCAACCCCTCCGCGCGGAGCGCCCGCGTCCAGGCACGAAGGCGCTCCCGGTCGGGCTCGTCCGCCCCGCCCAGGCGGCCGGCCATCGCCTCGAGCGCATGCATCTGCGCCGGTAAGCCGGCCGCCACCGCGCCGGCCGCGAGTCCGCGCAGGAGGTCCCGCCTCGTGAGTCTCGTCATCGTGACTGAATATCGGCCAGGGGCCGCGCGCCCGCGAGTGGCGATATTCGGGAAAACGTCCTATCGTGAAGAACCCTTCAGGAAACGGTTGCCCGATTTCCCGCTTGTCGCTCAACCTCAAGCTGCCGCTGCTGATAGGCGTGCTCCTGGCCACCGTGATGGGAGTCTTCACGGCGCTGGCCTACCGGGCTGCCTCCCGCGCGGCGCTCGAATCGGCCTCGGCGCGCCTCGAGATGGTCACCGCGCAGTTCGCCTCGCTGCTTGGCGGTGAGGTGGATGGCGCGCTCCGGATGCTGCGTGCAAGCGCCACGGACTCGACCCTGGTGGCCTTCGCCTCCGGCAGCCCTGCCGCCGAACCCGGGGCACTCGCCTTCCTCCGGGCGCTGGCCCGGGACACGAGCCCCGGGTCCGCCGCCGAGCTGCGGGATGCGGCCGGCCGGGCGCGGCTGACGGCGCGGCCGGAGACAGCGCTCGACAGTGCGCTGGCCGCCGCCGCCCCCGCGCGGCCGGACTCCGCTGCCGTGGGCGAGTTCTACCTGCATGACGGCAGGATCTACTACGAATTCGGCACGCCCATCCGCTCCGCCTCGGGCGATCCGCTCCACCTGGTCGTGCGCCGGCGGCTCGGCGGGCCCCAGGGGGGCATGAAGGAGCTGGTGGGCGTGATCGGGACCGATGCCGCCCTCCTGCTCGGCAATCGCGACGGAACCGTCTGGGGCGAGCTGGGCTCGGACCTGGACGGCCCGGCGGCCGGCATGGCGCGAGACGGCGTGTACCAGCGGGACGGCGCCACCCGCCTCGGGTCGCGGGTCGAACTGGCCGGCACGCCGTGGGCGCTGGGCGCCGAGTTTCCCCGCGCGGCCGTGGTACGGGGCGCCCAGGCGCTGGCGCGCGACGTGGGCCTCGTCGCGCTCGTGGTCCTGAGCCTCGGCACCGGGCTCGGATGGGTGCTGAGCCGCCGCCTCACCCTCCCCCTCACGCAGCTCACGGCGCAGGCGGAATCCCTGGCCGGAGGCGGCACGGCCGCCGCTGTCCCGGGCGACCAGGACGAAATCGGGCGCCTGTCCGCCGTCTTTCACACCATGGTGAACCGGGTCGAGGAAGGCCAGGAACGCCTGCGCACGGCCGCGGCGCAGTACCGGCTGCTCTTCGACCTCAATCCCAACCCGATGTGGGTCTTCGACCGCGCGACGCTGGCCTTTCTCGCCGTGAACGAGGCGGCCGTCCACAAGTACGGCTACACGCGGAATGAATTCCTCGGCATGACGCTGCTCGACATCCGGCCGGCGGAGGACGGGCCCAGGGTGGTGGAGGCCGTACGCTCGGGGCCCGAGGAGCATGGGACGAGTTCCTGGCGGCACGTGACCCGGGACGGGAAGCTGCTCGACGTCGAGATCACCGGGCGGTCGCTCGAGTTCGCAGGGCGGGCGGCGGAGCTGGTGCTCGCCCAGGACGTCACCGAGCGTCGCGCCCTCGAGGCCCAGCTCCGCCAGTCACAGAAGATGGAGGCCGTCGGCCGGCTCGCCGGCGGCGTCGCGCACGACTTCAACAACATCCTGACCGTGATCCAGACCGCGTCGGAGTTCCTCCTCGCGGATCTCGGTCCCGACGACCGGCGGCGCGACGACGCCGTCGAGATCAGCAGTGCCGCCCATCGCGCGACGGCGCTCACCCGCCAGCTCCTCGCCTTCGGCCGCCAGCAGGTCTTCGAGCTGCGCCTGCTCGACCTCAACGAGGTGGTGCGGCCGCTGGAGCCGATGCTGCGGCGGGTGGTGGAGGCGAACGTCCACGTGGTGACCCACCTCGCGCCCGGGCTCGGGACCATCGAGGCGGACACGACGCAGATCGAGCAGGTGATCCTCAACCTGGTGCTCAACGCGCGGGACGCGATCACCGGCAATGGGACGATCCTGATCGAGACCGCGAACATCGTCCTCGACGATACCTATCCGCGCTCGCTGCTGGTCGCCCCTCCCGGTCCCTACGTGGTCCTGACGGTGACCGACACCGGCTCCGGCATGGACGCGGCGACCCAGGCCCGGATCTTCGAGCCGTTCTACACCACGAAGGAGTTCGGGCAGGGAACCGGGCTCGGGCTCGCCACGGTCTACGGCATCGTGAAGCAGCTGGGCGGGCAGATCTGGGTGTACAGCGAGGTGGGGCAGGGGACGACCTTCAAGCTCTACTTCCGGCGGCATGAAGGCGCGGGCACGGCTCCCGAAGCGCCGGCGCCCCGGACGCCGCGCCGCGAGACGGCCGGCGCGAGGATCCTGCTGGTCGAGGACGATGCGCCGGTGCGCACCGCGGTGCGCCGGGTGCTCGAGCGCCATGGTCACACGGTGATCGAGGCCGAGACCGGCGGCGAGGTCACGGGCATCCTCGCCGATCCCGCGCATGGGGTGGACCTGGTGATCTCCGACATGGTGATGCCGGGGATGACGGGGATCGAGCTGCGCCGGGCGGTGCACGCGATCGATCCCGCGATCCCGGTGCTGATGATGTCGGGCTACTCCCACGAGGCGATCACCCGGCTGGCCAGCCGCGAGGTGCTGGGCCCGATGATCGAGAAGCCGTTCACGGTGGACGGCCTGCTGCAGAAGATCGAGGACGTGCTGGACGGAGCGCCTAGCGCAGCAGCGCGACGACGAGCGCCGCAATCGCCGTGACCAGCGCGCCGACCGAGACCAGCAGGACCTGCCGCTCGGTCGCCCGCACCTGCGCCGGCACGTTCCCCGCCTCGTAGAGCGACTGCGCCATCACGCCCTGGGCGCCCATCACGTCCTCCATCCCCGCCACGAAGTGCCGCTGGTGGATCACCTTCCCCGAATCGGGCCCGGGCTCGAAGGTGGCGAGCTGCGCCGCCTTGAGCACCGCGTTCTTGATGTCCCCGCCGCTCCTCGGATAGCGGTCGGCCAGCGCCTTGAAGTCCACGTCGGGGGCGAGCGGCGTCTTGGTCGCGTGGAGCTGCGCGCGCCAGATCTTCTCGCGCTCGACGGGCCCAGGCAGGTCGAAGCGGATGTGGGTGCGGATGCGGCGCTCGAAGGCGGGATCGAGGTTGGCGGCGAGGTTGGTGGCGAAGATGACGACGCCGGGGAACCGCTCGACCTCGTTGAGCAGCACGTTGACCACGGCGTTCGCCTCGCGCTCGTAGCCCTGCGAGAGGCCGGTGAAGCGCCGCGCCGCGATGGCATCGGCCTCGTCGAAGAAGAGCACCGCGTCGGCCTTCACGGCGTCGCGGAAGACGGCGGCCACGTGCTTCTGCGTCTGCCCCACCCAGCGCGACTCCAGCTCCGCGTAGCGCACCACCAGCAGCCGGCGCCCCAGCGTCGCCGCGATCGCCTCGGCGGCGATGGTCTTACCGGTGCCGGGCGGCCCCGCGAAGTGGAACGCCAGCCCCGCCGTGCCCCGATGCCGCTCGGCCAGGCCCCAGGTCTCGAAGATGAGGTCCTGCTTGCGGATCATCGCCAGCGCCTGGCGGATGGCGTCCATCGTGGCGGGGGGGAGGACGACGTCCTCGAACGTGCGGCGCGGCTCGATCGTCTCGAACAGGGGCCGGCCGAAGATGAGATCGCGCCAGGAGTCGGACATGGGGGAAAAGTAGTCGGGAAGGTCAGGACGTTCGGGAGGGTCGGGTTCGCGCCACCCGACCGTCCTGACCGTCCCGACCGTCCCGACCTTATCGACCCTATCCGAATAATCTTCGCCACCGACGGCACCCCGTTCCCGTCGATCAGGAACAGCATGTAGTGCCCCGGAGGGGCGTGATTCGCGCTCGCCGGCGCCGTGACGGACACGCTGCCGGCGCCGTTCGGGGTCACCACCAGGCGATTCATCCGCTGGTTCATGTTGAACGTGTGGGTGACCGAGGAGAGCCGGATCCACGTGGCCCGGACGATGGTCTCCGCCTGCGGGGACTGCACGGCGAACGTCTGGCCGTAGGACACGCTCAGCGGCGCGTCGGTGATGACCGGCCGGTCGGCCGGGGTGCCGTCCAGCTTGAACAGGTACGGCGGGGAGAAGATCTCGGCGGTCAGGTCGTCGGTGAGGCCCTGGGCCGGCGGCGCGCCGCTACCGACCGAGAGCACCCTGCCGTCCGGCAGCAGCAGCGCCGTCGAGTGGTAGAGCCGCTGGTGCGACATCCGCCCGAGGGTTCGCCACTGCTCCGTCTCCGGGCTCCAGATCTCGGCGTTGAGCACCCGGCTGTCGGTCGGGTACACGTTGAAGCCGGTGGCGTTGCTCCCGCCGGTCGCCAGCACCGAGCCGTCGGCGAGCAGCGTCGCATTGAGCTGCCGGCGGGCGACCGAGAGATCGCCGACCCTGCGCCATGGGGCGCTGGTCCCGCCATTGAGGTCGATCACTTCCGACGTGGCCGTCGGCGTATTGCCGCCGCCCACGATCAGGATCTTGCCCGCGTCGTACATCACCGCCGAGCCGTAGCTCCGGTCCACCAGGACGGTCCGCTGGAGGCCGGCAGTCCAGCTGCCTGCGCCAGCGGTGCTGAGCCACATGCCGCGCAGCTCGGGGCCCGCCATGAAGACCCGGCCGTCGGGCCCGGCGAACATCATCGGGTAGTAGGGCACCGAGCGTGAGGCGCCGGTGAGCTTCCGCCAGGTGCCGTCCTGCCAGACCTCGGGGATCAGGTTGCGCGTGCCCGCAGTGTCGCCGCCGGAGATGGTGAAGACCTCACCGGTGGCGAGCGTGATGGTGGTCGGGTACCAGCGGCCGTTGGCCATGTCGCTGCCCCGGGTCCACCCGTTGACGGCCGCATCGTAGATGTAGGTGGTGAGCGTGCCGAAGTTGTCGGTGCCGCTGTGGCCGCCTGACACCAGGAGGCGCCCGTCGGGCAGCAGCGTATGGCCGCTGCAGAAGAGGTCGCCGGCGTGGGCGACGCCTTCGAACGCGCCGGCGGAGTTGAAGGGCCCCGGGGTCCAGAGCGCGGGCGGGGCGTTCATCCTGCCGAAGGTCAGCACCTTGCCGTTGGGCAGGAGGCTCGCATGAATGGCGACGCCCGGCCAGGGAATCGGCGCCTCCCAGAAGCCCGCCCGCGCCTCGTCCGACGCCGTCTCGAAGCTCAGCACCAGCGACTGCGGCTGCGACATCGTCACGGGGCAGGCGCCGCTCGCCGTGCCCGTCCCGGAGCCCTGCGCGTCGCACCCCGCCCCCGACCAGGCCTTGATGAAGCTGCCGTTCGCCGCCGTCGCCGTGAGGTTCACGGTCGAGGCCGACGGGAAGGAGGCGCTGCAGCCGCTGCCGGCCGACCCGCCGGTGATCGTGCAGGAAATGCCGGCGGGACTCGAGGTGATGGTCCCGCTCCCGTTGGAGCCGGCTTCGACGGACAGCGAGTAGAACTTGGGCGGCGGCGCGAACACAGCGGAAACCGTCTTCGGCGACGCCATGGTGACCTGGCAGGCGAGCGGGTTCTCGGTCACGGGAGCATCACAGCCCTCCCAGGAGACGAGGCCACCCGGCTCGGGCGCCGCGATGATCGAGACCACGAATCCGGCCTTCAGGTCCTTGGCGCAGGTGCCCTTCGTGCTCACCCGGCCCGACGCATAGGTCACCGTGCAGGTGAGCCCACCCCGGCTCGACGTCAGCGTGCCGCTGGCCGTGCTGCCGGTGGCGTTCAGCGTGAGCCGGTACTTGTTCGCCGCGCCGGGCCTGGCCGTGATGCCGTCGGCAGCGGTCTCGGGCGCCGTGGGCTGGTCGTTGCAGGCGTACAACATGAGCATGACGGCGGAGAGCAACAATGCGCCGGCGGCGGCGGCCCGGCCCGAGCGGGATTTCGGCATTTACGTCACGATGGTGGAGGAATGATGAAGACTGGCAACATCAAGAGTGCAACTTTTGAACCAGTTGCGCGAGGACTCCCGGCCACTAGCTTCCCTGCGTGATTACTTCGGGACCGAAGTATTCGGAACGGACCATGAGTGCGCTCAGGCGCCTGGTGCAGGCGCTGCGCACCTCGGCCAGCGCGGCCGAGCGCCAGTCGGGCCTCAGCGTGGCCCAGCTCTTCGTCCTCCATGAGCTGGCCCGTGAGCCCGGACAGTCGCTGGGCGACCTGGTCGGGCGCACCCTCGCGCGCCAGAGCACGGTGTCCGAGGTCGTGAACGGGCTGGTCCGCCGCGGCCTGGTCACCCGCCGCGCCTCGGCACACGACCGGCGCCGCGCGGTGTTCCGGCCCAGTGCGGCCGGCACCGCGCTGCTCGAAAAGGCGCCGGTGCCGGTCCAGGTCAGGCTGATCGAGGGCCTGGCCCGGATGCCCGCCGCCTCGCGCGGGGCGCTCGCCCGGTCGCTCGAGGAGTGGCTCGAGGCCGCCGGCATCGCCGACGAGGCCACCGCGATGTTCCTCGAGGGCCGGTGACCGTCCCGCTCATCCCCGCCGAGTACGAGCCCGTCACCCGGCGGACCATCGCGGTCACCGGGCTCGCGGTCGGCATCGGCATCGCCGCCGGCTTCGTCGCCCAGCTCCTGCTCCGCCTCATCGGGTTCGTGACCAACCTCGCCTTCTTCGGCCGGGTTTCCGGGGAGTTCACCTCACCCGTGGGCCACGGCCTCGGCGTGGCGGTGATGCTCGTGCCCATCGCGGGCGCGTTCCTGGTCGGGCTCATGGCCCGCTACGGCTCATCAGCCATCCGCGGGCACGGCATCCCGGAGGTCATGGAGCGCGTGCTCTATGGCGAGAGCCAGATCCCCGCTCGCGTCATGGTGCTGAAGCCGCTCTCCGCCGCCGTTGCCATCGGGACCGGCGGCCCGTTCGGCGCCGAGGGGCCCATCATCGCCACCGGCGGCGCGCTCGGCTCCCTCGTCGGCCAGCTCCTCCACATCACCGCCGACGAGCGGAAGACGCTCCTCGCCGCCGGGGCCGCCGCCGGGATGGCGGCCACCTTCGGCAGCCCGGTGTCGGCCGTGCTGCTCGCGGTCGAGCTGCTCCTCTTCGAGTACCGCCCGCGGTCGCTCATCCCGGTCGCGCTGGCCGCGTCCGCCGCCACCGCCGTGCGGCTCGCCTTCGAGGGCGGCGCCCCCGTCTTCGGCATCCCCGAGCTGGCGCAGCCGACCGACGCCGCGCTGGCCGCCTACGCCGTGCTCGGCGGCGTCATCGGCGTGATCGCGGTGGCGGTCAAGCGCCTCGCATACGGCATCGAGGACCTGTTCGAGAAGTACGGGGAGCGGGTGGGCCTGCACTGGATGTGGTGGCCGGTGGCCGGGGCCCTCGTCGTCGGAGTGATCGGTTACGTCGACCCGCGCACCCTTGGCGTCGGCTATGAGAACATCACCGGAGCGATTGCCGGCACCATCGCCGGCCGCACGCTCCTCGCACTGGTCCTCCTCAAGCTCGTTTCCTGGGCGGTGTACCTCGGCAGCGGCACCTCGGGCGGCACCCTGGCGCCGCTCTTCACCATCGGCGGCGGCCTCGGCGCCTGGCTGGGCGGCGCCGCCGCGGCCATGGCACCGGCCCTCGGCATCGATCCCCGCATGGCGGGGCTCGTCGGCATGGCGGCGATCTTCGCCGGCGCCTCGCATGCGCTGCTCGCCTCGATCGTCTTCGCCTTCGAGACGACGCGCCAGCCGGTCGGGCTCCTACCGCTGCTGGCCGGCTGCGCGGCGGCGTACCTCATCTCGCTGCTGCTGGATCGCCATTCGATCATGACCGAGAAGCTGGCGCGGCGCGGGGCCAGCGTCCGCACCGAGTACGCGGTCGATCACCTCGCCCACGTGCTGGTGCGCGACGCCATGACCCGCGAGGTCGTGACCCTGAGCGCCGGCCACACCGTCGAGCAGGTCCTCGCGTCGCTGCCGCGCGGTTCGCACCAGGGGTTCCCGGTGATCGATGCCGCCGGCACGCTGGTGGGGGTGGTCACCCGCCGCGACCTGCTCGAGGCGGCCGGGCAGCCCGGGATCGCCATCGGCAGCCTGGTCCGCCGCCCGCCGGTCGTGGTGTTCGAGCACAACACGATGCGGGACGCCGCCGACCACATGGTGACCCAGCACGTCGGCCGGCTCCCGGTCGTCTCGCGCGAGCAGCCGGGACGGCTGGTCGGGATCGTCACCCGGAGCGACCTCCTCGCCGCGCACGCCCCGCGGCTCCGCGCCGCGCGGGACCGCTCGATCGTCCGGCCCATGCGGTGAGCGCGCGAGACCTCGTCCTCGCGCACGGCTGGAATGCCACCGCCTACCAGGTTCTCAATCCGGGCATCCGGCACTGGTTCGCCGCCTCGGGCGATGCGGTCGTCGGGTACGTCACCCAGGGCCGGGTGCGCGTGGTGGCCGGGGCCCCGGTGGCTGCCGAGGCGAGGCTCGCCGCCGTCGCCCGCGAGTTCGAGGACGACGCGCACGCTGCCGGGGAACAGGTCTGCTACTTCGGCGCCGAGGCGCGGCTCGAATCGCTCCTGGCCAGGAGCCCATCGCACGCCTTCGTGCTGCTGGGCGCCCAGCCCGCGTGGGATCCCGCGGGCTGGGAGCGCGCCACGGCGCGCGCCTCCCTCCGCGCGCAGCTTCACCGGGCGCGCAACAAGGGCGTCGAGGTGGCCGAGCTGGCGCCCGCCGCCGCGGAGCGAGACCCATCGCTCCGCGCCTGCCTCGAGTCCTGGCTCCTGACCCGGGGGCTCCCGCCGCTCCATTTCCTGGTCGAGCCGGAAACCCTCCAGCAGCTCGACGACCGCCGCATCTTCGCGGCGCGCCGGCGCGGAGCCACCGCGGGATTCCTCGTCGCCTCGCCGGTGCCCGCGCGGCGCGGCTGGCTGATCGAGCAGTTCGTGCGCAGCCCGGATGCCCCGAACGGCACGGTCGAGCTGCTGATCGACGCCGCGGTGCGCACCCTCGCGGCCGAAGGCGCCGGCTACGTGACGCTGGGCCTTGCACCGCTCGCCGGCCGCGCGCACGCCGACCCGCCGGGCACGCCTCCGCTCTGGCTCCGGCTGGTGCTCTCCTGGATGCGTGCGCACGGCCGCCGCTTCTATGATTTCCGGGGACTGGAGTCGTTCAAGGCGAAGTTCTCGCCCATGCGCTGGGAGCCGGTCTACGCCATCGCCGACCGGGCGCGGATCACGCCGCGGGTGACCTGGGCCATCGCGGCGGCGTTCACGGGAGGAGCCCCGGGGTCGGTGTTCGCGCGCGCGCTCGGGCGCGCGGTGCGGCAGGAGGCGGCGTGGATGCTCAGTGCGGCCCGCGGTGCGCCCGCACCTCGTCGAGCCGCTCCCGGAGGCGGCGCGTGCGGTCCTCGAGCACGGCATCCGCGCTGAGCATCGGCTCGGCGCGGTCGCGGATCTCCGCGAGCCGGTCGGTCGCGCGCTCGACCGCCTCGGGCGGGCTCACCGGCCGGTGCTCGCGGCCGATCCGCATCAGGGAGCCGGTCATCCAGATCCGGCGCAGGTAGCCGCGGAACCGCCGGTCGGCCCGCTGCGACCAGTTGCTGGTGATCGACGGAACCGTCTCCGGGTGGTAGCAGAGCTCCATCGACCGGCACCAGTCGTCCCACTTGAACGCGTTGATGTGGTCGTAGATCGAGACGGCGACCCAGGGCACCCGCAGCGTGTCGGCCACGATGGCGCCGTGCATCGCCTCGGTGAGCACCCGCTCCGCGCCCGCCACCTGGTCGAGCAACCGGTCCACCGGCGCGTCGGGATCGAGGAAGGTGATCCCCAGCCGGCGGCAGATCCCGCGCCAGTCGTACTGCTGCTTGCTCACGTGGTGCGGCATGAAGGCGATGCCGCGTCGCGGGTGGGGCACTCCCCGGTAGACCAGCGGCAGCAGCGCCGCACCGTCGGTCACGGCGCGGTCGGGCGGCAGTCCGAGCTTCTCGGCGGTGAGCGGGCCGCGCACGCAGAAGAAGCGCCACCGGTCGTCGATCACCGGCGGCGTGCCGTAGCCCATGCCGGAGCTGAAGACCAGCTTCGTCGGCGCCGCCGGCACCCGGTCGTCGAGGATGGTCCCGATGCCGACGAAAATCGCGGAGGGATCGGCGTCGAAGAAGCCGGGCAGGAGCCGGCTCCAGAGCCACGGGTTGAGCGCGTCGCCGAAATTCCGGTTGACGCAGTGCCAGAGCTGCATTCAGCCGGCGACCCTGCCGCTGAAGCGGTCGAGGAACTCCCGGTCCGACGGCGTGAGCGACCCGACCCCGTCCTTCTCGATCCGGCTGCGGATCCGCTCGAGCTCGGTCCGGTTCACTTCGTGGAGGTCTTCGGCCCGGATCCGCGACCAGCGCTCGAGGGCCGCGCGGTCGCCCAGCACCCGGGCGGTGACCGGCGACGGCGTCGCGCCCGATGCGCGGCTCCGGAAGCTCCGGGCGGGGCTCAGCCGGTCCATCACCACGAGGAAGACGGCCGCGCCGATGTACCCGCCCAGGTGCGCCCAGTGCGCGATCCCGCCGCCGCCGCTGAACCCGCCCTTGAGCGACACCAGCGTCATGATCACGACCAGCCAGCGCGCCTCGATCGGCAGGACGCCCCAGATGAGGATCCGGACCCTCGGCCAGTAGCGCGCGAAGGCGAGCTGGACGCCGAACACCGCGCCGGAGGCGCCGACGATCCACGCCGTCGGGGTCAGGAAGGAGAAGAGCGCGCCTGCGAGCCCGCTCACCAGGTAGAGCGCGATGAAGTGCCCCTTGCCCAGCCGCTCCTCGACCCGCGGCCCGAAGAAGAAGAGCGACAGCATGTTGAAGAAGATGTGCCAGAAGTCGGCGTGCACGAACATGTAGGTGATCGGCGTCCAGGGCCGGACCACCACGCCGGAGGGATAGAGCGCCAGCACGTCCGCCAGCGCCGGCTGCGCGCGGGTCAGGAAGAAGACGATGACGTTGGCGACGAGGAGTGTGCGTACCCAGGGGGTCATGTCTGGAAACTAGACGTTTCCCCCTACATTAAGGAATGCCCCGATTCCTGATTCCGGCCGCAGCCCTGGCCCTGGCCGCGGCCTGCTCCGTCGCGCCCTCGCGCCGATCCGCCGTTCCCCCGGCCCTCGCCCCGCTCCACGCACTCGTCGCCCGCGACTTCTCCGGCGACAGCGCCCTCCGCACCGTCGCCTTCGTGGAGCAGTTCTGGCGGCAGCCGGGCAGCCCGGGGTTCGACACCTCGATCGCGCGGGTCGCGGGGATCCTCCAGCGCGCCGGGTACGTCCCCGAGGAAGGCGCACCGCCGGACGCCCCGCTGGTGTACCGCATCGAGCGGCGCCCGCTCGAGCGGCCGGCGTGGACGCCGCTCGACGCGTCGCTCGCCATCGAGGGTGGCCCCGAGCTGCTCCGCTTCTCCAGCAACCGCAACATGCTGGCGATCGGCTCGTACTCGACGCCAGATACCGGCGTCGTCGCCGAGGTCGTGGACCTCTCCGCCGCCACTGCGGGGGACATCGAACGGCTCGGCGTCGCGGGGAAGATCGTGTACGCGAAGGGGCAGGGGAGGCCTCTCGTCGCCCAGGCGATGCGGGCCGGTGCGGTCGGAGCGCTCACCTACGGGCTCCCGGACTACCTGAAGCCGGAGGTCAACCGCACCTCCATCCAGTTCGGCGGCTTCGCGGGCGACTCGGTCCGGCGCACCTGGTCGATCCTGCTCTCCTTCGCGGCCCGGGAGGCGCTCGAGTCGGCCCTCGCGCGCGGGCCGGTGCGGGTGCGCGCGAAGTCATCGGTGGCCTGGCGGCTCGCCGATGAGCTGACGCTCGTGGCGGAGGCGCGGGGCGCCGTGCGTCCCGCGGAGCGGTTCGTCTTCAGCGCCCACGTCCAGGAGCCGGGCGCCAACGACAACGCCAGCGGCGTCGCCACGCAGGCGGAGATGGCGCGCGTGCTGGCGGGGCTGGTGCGCCGGGGCGACGCGCGCCCGGCGCGCACCATCACCTTCCTCTGGGGCGACGAGATCACCTCGACCCGCCGCTTCCTCGCGGACGACACCGCCCGGACGGCCGGCGTCCTCTGGGGCATGAGTCTCGACATGGTCGGCGAGGACACCGGGAAGACCGGCGGCACGTTCCTCATCGAGAAGATGCCGGACCCCTCCGCCATCTGGACCCGGGGCGAGGACCGGCACACCGAGTGGGGCGGCGAGCCGCTGACGGCGGCGCAGATGACGCCGCACTACTTCAACGACTTCGTGCTGAACCGCTGCCGCGAGGTGGCGCGGGCCGTGCCGGGCGGCTGGGTGGTGAACACCAACCCGTTCGAGGGCGGGAGCGATCATACCCCGTTCCTCAGTGCCGGCAAGCCCGGCCTCCTGCTGTGGCACTTCACCGACCAGTTCTACCACACCGACAACGACCGCCTCGACAAGGTGTCGGCCGCCGAGATGCGGAACGTCGGGCGCTGCGCGCTGGTCACGGCGCTGGCGCTCGCCTCGGCCGACGCGGCCGCCGGCGAGCAGGTCGTCGCCGAGCTGCGCGCGGCGGCGCTCGACCGGCTCGCACGGGAGTTCGCGCTGAGCCGGGACTCGATCGCGGCGGGCGGTGACCGGAGGGAGCAGCGGCAGATCATCGAGACCTGGGCGACGTGGTATGAGGGGGCCATCCGCAGCGCCGCCGCGCTACCGGTCTGCTCCGCGCTCGATCCGGCGCGGATCGAGCCCGCGGTTGCCTACGTGCGCGCGGCCGCCGAAGCGCACCTGGCCGGGCTGTAGTTCGCAGCTCGGCTGGTTCGGCTCCGCCTCTGGCTCGCCGCGCGTTTGCCAGCGAAACAATTCCATGCCCCCGAGGGTCGTGACAGAATGACCCGACTCCACGCAATCACGCTGGCCCTGGTCGGCACCGCGCTCGCGCCAGCCACCATGCCCGCGCAGTCCCAGTGCGAAGCCCCCGCCACCACGCAGCCCTTCCTCCCGGAGCTGGCCGATTCCGGGAGGATCTTCCGCGGCAACCTGAGCCGTGACGGCCGCGAGTTCTGGTTCTTCCGGAAGGTCGCCACCGATCCGCGGCAGGAGGACTACCGCATCTACGTTGCCACCCGCGACGCTTCCGGCTGGTCCACCTCACGGCAGGTCGATCTTGGCGGGGAGTATTCCGATCTCTACCCTGCGCTCAGGGCCGACGGCCGGCGTCTGGTCTTCGCTTCCTACCGCCGCGCGCCGGGCGACACCGCGTCGAAGCCCAACGCGTCGCTCTGGTACGCCGACCGTCGGGGCGACGGCTGGGGCCCGGCCCGGTTCATCGCGCAGGCCACCGAGCTCGGCCACTATCACTCGCAGGTCACCCTCGCCGCTGATGGCGACGTCTACTTCCGACGCACCACGCCCGACTGGTCGCGCACCGTCGAGCTCGTCGCGCCCGCGCGCGGCACGGGCTATGGCGCAGCGCAGCCGGTCGAAGGCAGCGACGCGTGGCGGGACTGGAGGCCGGGCTACCACGTGTGGGGCGCCAGGCCCGGGCACGATCGGAGCTACCTGATCCTCGAGGTGTCCGCCGTCGATTCCGCAGGTCGGCGCGGTCCCAGCGATCTCTGGTTTGCCACGCGCCACGGCAGCACCTGGTCCGACCCGCGCCCCTTCGGCGCCGGCGTCAACTCGCCCGAGTACGACAACTTCGCTTCGGTGTCCCAGGACGGATGCCGCCTGCTCTTCACCCGCGGCTTCTCCGGGTTCTACCACGTCTCGCTGGCTGCGGCGATGGCGGGGTCGCCGGACCAGCCGTCTCATCGGCCGGATTGAGCTCTGCTCGCAAGGGACGGGCGGGAACAGACTGGGGCGACTCCTTGGACCAGCACACAGTCCGGCGGAGTCGCCCCAGTCTGTTC
>CAMLLJ010000005.1 GCA_946480845.1 uncultured Gemmatimonadota bacterium | reverse complement strand
AGGGCGAGGTGGAGACCCCGCTCGCGATGCTGGCGCAGAAGGCGCGCGCGATCGGTATCCACCTGATCCTGGCCACCCAGCGGCCCAGCGTGAACGTCATCACCGGCCTGATCAAGGCCAACTTTCCCAGCCGGATCGCCTTCCGCGTGGCGTCGAAGGTGGACAGCCGCACCATCCTCGACGGCAACGGCGCCGAGGCGCTCCTCGGCAACGGCGACATGCTCTTCCTCCCGCCCGGCAAGAGCGAGCCGATGCGGCTGCAGGGGGCCTACATCGCCACCGAGGAGACCGAGCGGCTGATGGAGTGGTTCGAGCTCAGGCGGGAGATGCGGCGCGCCGCGGCGGCGGGGAAGGCGGAGGCGGAGCGGGAGGAAGCGGACATCCTGGCGCTGGTCCGGGCGCAGGATGCCGAGGCGGAGGGCCCCGCCGAGGGCGAGGCGGGCGACCGCGACCCGCTCTTCCGCGAGGCGGCGGAGGCCTGCATCCAGAACCAGGGCGGATCCACGTCACTGCTGCAGCGGCGGCTCCGCATCGGCTACGGGCGCGCCGCGCGGGTGATCGACCAGCTGCACTTCGCCGGAATTCTCGGCCCGCCGGACGGGAGCAAGCCGCGCGAGGTGCTGATCGGGTTTGATCAGATCGACGAGTACATGCGCTGAGCCGTCATGGCGCGCCGATGAGCGGAATGCGCGCCGGACGGAGCGGGTCGGGCGGCGACCCGCCGGCCGTGAATCGTTCCCCCCAGCAATAGGTCGCTCCGCCCGCCGTAGCGGCGCAGGTACGGCCTGCTCCGGCGGAGATGCTCGCGAAGCGGAGTTCCGTCGAGACCCGTGTCGGCGCCGCTGCCGTCGCACCCGTACCAATCCCGATCGCGCCCGTGCCCCAGCACTGCGCCTCGCCATTGCCGCGCAGGCCGCAGGTGTGGGTGTCCCCGGCATCGATGCGGGCCAGGCGCAGCGTGCCCCCGATCGCCGTGGGAATATCCACTGCCGCGCCGGCCGCGCCGGTGCCCACCTGTCCGTCGGTATTCGCTCCCCAGCAGAAGACCGCACCCGTCGTCGTGCGTGCGCAGGCGTGGTTCGGGCCGACCGTGATCGCGGTGAAGGGCACGCCGCCGCTCACCGCGAGCGGCTGGTGACTCTCATGGACGGTCGCATTGCCCAGGTTCCCGATGCCCCAGCACGCCGCGATCCCGTCGATCCGGATGGCGCAGGTAATGCCGAAGTCTGCGTCGATGTCGAGGTACCGCTCGTCGCCCAGGACGGCCACGGGCTCGAGCGCGCGGTCGGTCGTGGCGTTGCCGAGCTGGCCCCAGGTATTGTCGCCCCAGCAGTAGGCGAGCCCGCCGGTGGTGAGGCCGCACGCGTGCTGGCTCCCGGCGGCAATGCGCTCGAACACCAGCCCGCCGCTCACCGGTGCCGGCGGCTGCTCGGCCCCCTCGCCGTCCTGCGTGCCGCGCCCGAGCTCGCCATCCCCGTTGCTGCCCCAGCAGATCCCGGTGCCGGATGCGTCGATGCCGCAGGCGAAGCGATGCCCCGCGCTGATGCCCTCGAGTGCGCCCGCATGGCCGACCGGCTCCAGCGCGTCCGAGAAGGCGCCGCAGAACGCCGTGCCTGCGCCGTCGATCCCGCAGAGCTCGCTGCCCACGGAGGGCGATCGCAGGTTGACCGCGACCGTCACGGTCTTCGTGTCCGAGACCCCGCCCGCTGTAGCCGTGATTTCCACGGTCCCTTGGCTGATGGCCACGACGCGACCGATCGCATTGACGTCGGCGATGGACGCCGCCGAGGTGGTCCAGGTGACCGGCACCTGGTTCAGCACCAGGCCCGAGGCGTCCCGCACCTGCGCCGAGAAGACGGCGCTCTCGAGCGGTGCCAGCACCGGCTCCGACTGGGTGATCGCCACCGACGCGACATCGCCCCCCGGGCCGGTGCCGTCGGAACAGGCACCGAGCATGGCGGCAAGCGCGAGGATGTACCGCATGGGAGAGGTCAAGGGGAGTCCTGTAGCGGAAGCCTCAACATGCGAGACGGACGGGCGCCCGGCAAGGCGGCGCAATGCCACGCTACGGCGTCTCTTTGCTTGTGGCCCACCGGCGCGGTTCCTACGTTGGGGCGCGGCACCGTCAGAGGAGGTATCACATGAGCATGCTGGACGGCATCATCAGCGACGTCGCCCGTCGCTTCAATCTCGGCGAACGCACCGGTCCCCTCATTACCGCCCTGCTCACCTTCATCGGCAATCCCCAGTCAGGCGGCATCCGCGGGTTTGTCGACCGCTTCCGGCAGGCCGGGCTCGGCGGCCTGGTGGATTCCTGGCTCGGCCAGGGGCCCAACACCGACCTCGAGCCGCGCCAGCTCGAGCAGGTGATGGGCCGGGACAACATCGAGCGCATATCGGCGTCGGCCGGGGTGGCGCCAGCAGTCGCCGCGCCTGCACTCGCGTTCCTCGTGCCGAAGATCATCGACCTGATCACACCCGATGGGGTCGTGCCTGCGGCCTTCCCGGCGGGGCTCGCCGGGCTGGCGGGCTTCGGCGGAGCGGCGCGTGCCCCCGCGGGAGCTGTGGGCGGCCATCCCGATGTGACGCTGAGCGGCATCCGCAACGAGCCGGGCTCGGGCGCCGGGCTGCGCAAGCTCATCCCCATCCTCGCCCTGCTCCTGCTCGGCTTCCTGGGCTGGCAGCTGCTCGGGCGGAACCGGGCCGGCGCCGAGCGGCAGACCGGCGCCGTCACCGACAGCACCTACGACGCGCCGGCCATCGCGCCGGATCCCGCGGCCACGCCCACCACGCCTTCCACCGGCACAGACGTCGATGTCTCCGATCCGCGCGCCGCCGTCGATGCCGCCATGCGGCGTGCCACCGGCGCGCTTACGGCGCTCCGGCCCGGCTACACCGCAGCGCAGCTGACCGAGGCGCTCAACCTCAACATCGTGAACTTCGCCTCCGGCAGCGCCGCGCTCCCGGTCGAAAGCCGCGAGGTGCTCGACCGGTCCGCTGATGCGATTCGCGGTGCCCCCGAGGGCACGGTGCTGCAGATCGGCGGCCATACGGACAACAGCGGAGCGCCGGCCGCCAACCAGCGGCTGTCGCAGCAGCGGGCGGAGGCGGTGCGAGACTATCTGGTCGGGCGCGGGGTCCCCGCGGCGTCGCTCACCGCGCGCGGGTTCGGTTCGTCGAATCCGGTGGCCGACAACTCCACCGAGGGGGGACGCTTCCGGAACCGCCGGATCGAGTTCACGGTCGCCAGGTAGGCTCCAGCGCAGTGCCGCACTCGGGAAGGCCCCGGATTCCGGGGCCTTCTTCCGTTTGTGCATCGCATGGCGCTTTGCCGCGCCGCCTCGCACGGATCCGATGGCTCGGCCACGGCGCGCCATCGTACAATGCGCCATGCCGCACGCACGCCGCTTCACGCCGGTCTCCGAGTGGACCAGCCAGCGCCACCTGCTCGGGCTCGAGGGTGAACGCCTGGCGCTGGCCTACCTGACCTCGTGCGGGTGGGCGGTGGAGGCCCATCGCTTCCGCGCCGGACGGCACGACGTGGACCTGATCGTCCGGAAGGGATCGCTCGTGGCCTTCGTGGAGGTGAAGACGCGCCGGAGCGCCGCCTGCGGGAGCGGGCTCCAGGCAGTGAGCCGGCTCAAGCAGCGCCACCTGCAGCGGGTGGCCGCGTTCTGGGCGCTCCGGCATGGCCGGCTGGGAGACCAGTACCGGTTCGACGTCCTGGCGGTGGAGCAAGGGGAGGGAGGGGCGGCGCGGATCGATCATGTGGAGGACGCGTGGCGCCCGGAGTCGTTGTAGGTGGCCGAATTTCGGTCACCTTGTGACTATTGCTTCGGTAGAGTTTCGGTATTAGGTTGCAGGCCAGCTTCCAGATGTATCAAAACCGGTCACTTTCATATGAGGTCAGTATGGCCGACGAATCCCGCCTCGCCGCCGATCGCAAGAAGGCGCTGACGCTTGCCATCTCCCAGATCGAAAAGCAGCTCGGCAAGGGCTCCATCATGCGCATGGGCGCCGACACCCCCAAGGAGCGCATCGGGGTGATCCCCACGGGGGCCATCAACCTCGACGCGGCCATCGGCATCGGCGGCGTGCCCCGCGGGCGCATCACCGAGATCTACGGTCCCGAGTCCTCGGGCAAGACCACGCTCACCCTGCATCTCGCCGCCAACGTGCAGAAGATGGGTGGCGTCGCCGCCTACGTGGACGCCGAGCACGCCCTGGACATCGAGTACGCCCGCAAGCTCGGCGTCAACGTGGACGATCTCCTCGTCTCCCAGCCCGACACCGGCGAGCAGGCGCTCGAGATCGTCGAGATCCTGGTCCGCTCCGGCGCCGTGGACATCGTGGTCGTCGATTCGGTCGCCGCCCTCGTCCCCAAGGCCGAGATCGAGGGCGAGATGGGGGACAGCCACGTCGGCCTCCAGGCCCGGCTCATGAGCCAGGCGCTCCGCAAGCTGGCCGGCGCCATCAACCGCTCCAACTGCGCCGTCGTCTTCATCAACCAGCTGCGGGAGAAGATCGGCGTCATGTTCGGCAACCCGGAAACCACCACCGGCGGCAAGGCGCTCAAGTTCTACGCGTCGCTCCGGCTCGACATCCGCCGCATCGGCCCCGTCAAGGAGCGCGAGGTGGTCGTCGGCAACCATGTCCGGGTCAAGGTGGTCAAGAACAAGGTGGCTCCTCCGTTCCGCCAGGCGGAGTTCGACGTCATGTTCGACGAGGGCATCAGCCACACCTCGCTGCTGGTCGATCTCGCCGCCGAGGCCAACATCATCCAGAAGTCGGGCGCCTGGTACTCCTACGGCGACCAGCGCATCGGCCAGGGTCGCGAGAACGCCAAGCTCTTCCTGCGCGACAACCCGGCGCTCATGCTCGAGGTCGAGGAGAAGGTGAAGGACCTGCTCGGCATGAAGCCCGGCGCCGCGACCGCGGCCGGCGCGGCCGCTCCGGTCGGCGCGGATGACGGCGACGACGAATAGCCCGGGCCGGGCCGGCGGGCGCGCCCCGTCCGCCGGCACGCCCTGCCCGGAGGGCGCCATCACGGCGCTCGAGCCCGATCCGCGGCGCGCCGCCAGCGTCCGCATCCACGTCGCCGGGAAGCCGTACTACACCATCTCCCGCGAGGCCGCCGCGGTCGCCGGGCTCACGGTGGGCCGCGCCATCGATCCCGCCCTGCACGAACGGCTCGGCCGCGCGGCCGACGCGGAGGCCGCGTTCCGCACCGCTGTCGGCGCCATCGGCCTGCGCAGCTACGCCCGCGCCGACCTCGGCCGCCGCCTGGTGCGCCGCGGCCATCCGCGCGATGCGGTGGCCGAGGCGCTCGAGCGGGCCGATGCGATGGGCCTGCTCGACGACGCTGCGTTTGCCCGCGAGTACGTCGAGACGCGCGCGGCGCGCGGCCGCGGACCGGTCCGGCTGCAGCGGGACCTCCAGTCCATGGGCGTTGCGCGCGTGGAGATCGACCGCGCCATCGCCGCGCACTGGCCCGAGGGCACCGAGGAGCTGGAGATGCCGCTGGCGCTTGCCCGGCGGCGGGCGGCGCAGCTCGCCGGGCTCGCGCCGCCCGTCCGCCGCCGGCGCCTGCTCGCATACCTCGCGCGCCGCGGCTTCACGGGCAGGGCGGCAATGACGGCCGTCACCCGGGCGCTGGAGGGCTGAGCGGCATATATTCCGCGCATGCGATCCGCCCGAATTCGCCGCCTCTTCCTCGACTATTTCGCCGACCGTGGGCACCGCGAGGTGCCTTCTTCGTCGCTGGTGCCCGCCGACGATCCCACCCTGCTGTTCACCAACGCCGGGATGGTGCAGTTCAAGCGCGTCTTCCTCGGCCAGGAGCGCCGGGACTACGAGCGCGCCGTGACCTGCCAGAAGTGCGTGCGCGCCGGCGGCAAGCACAATGACCTCGAGCAGGTCGGCCACACCCGCCGGCATCACACCTTCTTCGAGATGCTGGGCAACTTCTCCTTCGGCGACTACTTCAAGCGCGAAGCGATCGAGTTCGCCTGGGAGTTCGTGACCGGCCGCGAATGGCTCGGCATCTCGCCCGACCGGCTGCGCGTCACGGTGCACCACACCGACGACGAGGCGCGCGCCCTCTGGCGCGAGGCCTCCGGCCTTCCCGACAGCCGCATCTACGGCCTCGGCGACAAGGACAACTTCTGGCAGATGGGCGACACCGGGCCGTGCGGGCCGTGCAGCGAGATCTTCGTCGATCTCGAGTGGCAGGAGGGGATGCCGCCGCCTGACCTCGGCCGCGACGAGTTCGAAGCGCTCGCCGAGTCGGGCCGCTTTCTGGAGATCTGGAACCTCGTCTTCATGCAGTTCGACCGCTCCGCCGACGGCACGCTCACGCTGCTTCCGCGGCCGAGCGTCGACACCGGCGCCGGCCTCGAGCGCATCGCCGCCGTCATGCAGGGCGAGGACGACAACTTCCACACCGATCTCTTCGCGCCGCTGCTGGCCCGGGCCGGCGCGCTGATCGGGCGCACCTACGACCGGTCCGGCGAGGATCGCGCCTCGTTCCGCGTCCTCGCCGACCATGCCCGCGCCGTGAGCTTCCTGCTCATGGACGGCGTCTATCCGTCGAACGAGGGGCGCGGCTACGTCCTGCGCCGGATCCTCCGCCGGGCCGTTCGCCACGCCTGGCTGCTCGGCCGGCGCGAGCCCACGCTCGCGGCGCTCACCGGCGTCGTGGCGGACGAGCTGGGCGAGGTCTATCCCGGCCTTGTGGAGAAGCGCGGGTACATCGAGGACGTCACCCGGCACGAGGAGGAGCGCTTCCTCGAGACGATCGAAGGCGGCCTCCGCCGGCTCGACGAGCTCTTCGCAGGAGGGGTGCGCACCATTCCCGGCGAGGAGGCGTTCCGACTCTACGACACCTTCGGCTTCCCGATCGACCTCACCCAGATCATCGCCGGCGAACGGGGCGTGGCCGTGGACGTCGCCGGGTTCGATGCCGCACTCGCGGGGCAGCGGGACCGCTCGCGCGCCGCGCGGCGGAAGTCCGGGCAGGGCCCGGCCGTGCACACCGCGCGGGCCGGGGACTGGCGCACGCTCCGGCGCGGCAAACAGCGCTTCGTCGGCTACGATGCCGTCGAGGCGGAGAGCGACATTCTCGCCTTCCGGCAGGACGGTGCCCAGCTCGAGCTGCGCCTCCGCGACAATCCCTTCTACGCCGAGTCGGGCGGGCAGGTGAGCGACACCGGACGGGTCGAGGGCGAGGGATGGATCCTCGACATCGATACCGTGCGCAAAGACGAGAAGGGGACCGTGGTGGGCGGCACGCTGCCCGGGTTCGAGCCCGCCGCGGTGCACGCGGCCGTGGATGCCGAACGCCGGCGCAACATCGAGCGCAACCACAGCGCCACCCACCTGGTGCACCACGTCCTGCGCCGGCGGCTGGGCGGCCACGTGCGCCAGCAGGGCTCGCTGGTGCAGCCGGAGCGCTTCCGCTTCGACTTCTCGCATCACGAGCCGCTCGATGCGGCGGCGCTCCGCTCCATCGAGTCCGACGTCAACGAGCTGGTGCTGGCCAATGCGGAAGTCGTGACGCGCGAGATGCCCTATGCCGACGCCCTGGCGCTCGGCGCGATGGCGTTCTTCTCCGAGAAGTACGGGGACCGTGTGCGCGTGGTGCAGATGGGCCCGTCGATCGAGCTCTGCGGCGGCACGCACGTCCGCTCGACCGGCCAGGTCGGCGTCTTCCGCATCGCGGGGCAGGGGGGAGTTGCCGCGGGCGTGCGCCGCATCGAGGCGCTCACCGGTCCCGCGGCGCTCGACGCGGTGCGCCAGATCGAGGAGCGGCTGCAGCAGGTCTCGGAGCTGCTCAAGGCCCAGCCCGAGCACCTCCTGCGCCGTGCCGAGCAGCTCCTCGAGGAGCGGCAGAAGCTCGAGGCCCGCCTGCAGGAGGCGCTCAAGGGCGGCGGGACGCCCGCCGGCGAGACGCATGCGGTGCACGGCGTGGACGTCACCCTCGCCGATACGCTGAGTGAGGACCGCGCCGAGCTGGGCCAGTTGGCGGACACCTTCCGGGGCGGACGCACCGGCGCGGTGCTCGTGCTCTTCGGATCCAGCGGCCGCGGTGCCGTGCACGTCGCGGTGACCGACGACCTGGTGCAGCGGGGCCTCAAGGCGGGTGACCTGGTGAACCGCATCGCCGCCGTGAGCGGCGGGAAGGGTGGGGGGCGCCCGCAGTTCGCCTCGGCCGGCGCGGGCGATCCCGGGCGGCTCGGCGCGGCCCGCGCCGCGGCCCCGGAGCTCGTGGCCGAATGGCTCTCGACGCCGCGCTGAGCGCCTCCGGCGGCTGGCTCGACAGGCACACCGCGGCGGCCCCCGAGGCGCTGCGCCGGCGGGTCTTCGAGCACGTGGCGCTGGTACCGGCCGGCGCCGGCGACGTGGCGCTGCTGGCTGCTGCCGCCCAGGGTGCGCTCGAGCGGGTCGTCGAACGGCCCGGAGACCGGTCGGTCGCACTGGACCTGCTCGCGGCGGATGGGCTCATCACCCTCGCGCTCCTCCGCCAGTCAGAGCTCGATCCCTCCGGGCTCGCGGCCTTTGCCCGCGGGCTCACAGAACGGCCGCCGCGGTGATCGACCTGCATTCGCACCTCCTCCCCGGCGTGGACGATGGCTCGCGCTCCGTGGCGCGCTCCGTGGCGGTGCTGAGCGAGCTGGCCGAGCTGGGTTACACCGATCTCTGCCTCACCCCCCACCTCACGGCGAGCCGCGCCGACCAGGGGATCCCGGCCGCATACGACACCGCCTTCGCGGCGCTGCTCGCTGCCGCGCCCGCGTCGGTGCGCCTCCACCGCGGCGCCGAGATCATGCTGGACCGGCCCTTCGGCAGCGCCGCCGCCGCCAACCGCGCGCTCACCCTGGGCGGCAGCCGGTACGTGCTCGTCGAGTTCCCGCGCATCGTGCCGCGGGAGACGGTGCTCACCGCACTCGGCCAGATCGTCGCCGCCGGGCTCGTGCCCGTGCTCGCGCACCCGGAGCGCTACAGCTCCTGCTCGGTGGACGCCGCGCACGCATGGCGCCGGGCTGGTGCGAAGCTGCAGGTGGACGCGACGACGGTCCTCATGAAGACGCCCCGGGCCGACCGCGCGCGTCAGCTGATCGGCGCCGGGCTCGCCGACATCCTCGCGGCCGACAACCACGGCGACGACCGCTCGCTCGCCGGCGCGGCGGAGGCGCTCGCCGCGGAGGGCGGGAAGGAGCAGGCCGACCTGCTGACCGTGGGCAACCCGCGCGCCATCCTGGAGGACCGCGAGCTCACCCCGGTCGAGCCGCTCGCCCTGCGCAGCACCTGGGCGCGCCGGCTGCGCCGCTTCTTCGAGACGGGGGACGAATGATCGACCTCACCGGGCGCTCGGCGCTGGTAAGCGGCGGCTCGCGCGGGGTGGGCGCGGCCACCGCGCTGCTGCTTGCGCGCGCGGGCGCGGACGTCGCGGTCACCTGCCGGAGCCGGAAGGCGGAGGCGGAGTCGGTGGCAGGGCGCATCCGCGCGCTCGGGCGCCGCGCGATCGTCTCGGTGGGCGAGGCGTCCGATGCAGCCGCGGCCCGGGAGACGGTGGCCGAGGTCCGCGACAGCTTCGGCAAGCTCGACATCCTGGTGGCCAACGCCGGCACCTGGCCGGCCACCGAGACGCCGCTGCGCGAGATGACGCCGGCGCGGTGGCGCGACACCCTCACGACCAACCTCGACGGCGTCTTCATCCTCGTGCGCGCGGCACTCCAGCTCATGGAGGACGGGGCGATCGTGCTGGTGTCCAGCACCGCCGGCCAGCGCGGCGAGGCGATGCATGCCGACTACGCGGCCGCCAAGGGCGCGCTCATCTCGCTCACCAAGTCGCTCGCGGTGGAGTGCGCGCCGCGCATTACGGTCAACTGCGTGGCGCCGGGCTGGATCGACACGGAGATGGTGTCGTCCGCGCTGGCCGGCGGCGCGCGGGAGCGCGTCGCGCGCTCGATCCCGCTCGGGCGCATCGCGTCGGCCGACGACGTGGCCGGGCCGATCGCGTTCCTCTGCAGCCCGCTCGCGCGCCACATCACCGGGGAGATCGTCAACGTGAACGGCGGGAGCGTGCTCTGCGGGTGAATCCGGACCGATGAGCCACGACGTGGCCGGCGCGATCGCGGTGCCCGAGCACGTGCTCGGCATCGTGCGCACCCTCGAGGACGCGGGGCACGAGGCCTGGTGCGTCGGCGGGGCGCTGCGCGATGCGCTGCTGGGCCTCCCGCACGCCGATTTCGACGTGGCCACCGCGGCACGGCCCGAGGAGGTGCGGAAGCTCTTCCGGCGGACGGTGCCGGTCGGCGAGCGGTTCGGCACCATCGGCGTGCTCGACAAGGCCGGGGTGCTGCACGAGGTGACCACCTTCCGCCGGGATGTCAGCACCGACGGGCGCCATGCGATGGTGGCCTTCGGCGTATCGCTGGAGGACGACCTCGCGCGGCGCGACTTCACCATCAATGCGCTCGCCTACCACGCCCTGCGCGGCGAGTGGCGCGACCCGTTCGGGGGGGCCGCCGACCTGCGCGCGGGACTGGTGCGCGCGGTGGGCGCGCCGGAGCAGCGGTTCCGCGAGGACTACCTCCGGATCCTGCGCGGGCTGCGCTTCGCGGCGCGCTTCCGCTTCAGCATCGAGCCGGCCACCTGGGATGCCATGCACGCCGAGGCGCCGGGTCTCGCCTCGCTGTCGGCGGAACGGGTGCGCGACGAGTGGTTCAAGGGCCTCCGCACCGCCGCCACGGTCGGCGCGCTCACCCGCCTCTGGATCGACTGCGGCGCCGCCGACATCTGGCTCCCCGAGCTGCGCCAGGTGGACCCGGCGCTCGACGAGCTGCTGTCGGCGGAGCCGCGCGACCCCGTGCTGCTGACCGTGGCGCTTGCCGCGCGGCCGGGGGAGCTGCTCCGCCGGCTCAAGGCGTCCAACGCCGAGATCGCGCGGGCGGAGGAGATCGCGGCGGCACCGCTCGCTCCGGTGTCGGCAGATGAGGCGGCGGTGCGCCGCTGGCTCGCGCGCACCGGAGACCGCGCCGCCGACGTGCTCCG
Organism: uncultured Gemmatimonadota bacterium; assembly: GCA_946480845.1. The sequence continues at coordinate 18,700 of CAMLLJ010000005.1, read as the reverse complement.
CATGCATGAGCTGATCCACGGCAAGCCGGCCCCGTGGCTCGACCTGGTCTGGCGGGTCCGCTCCCGCGGCGACGCCTGGTCGCGGCGGCAGCTCGCCATCGATGGGAACCAGCTCGTGGCCCTCGGGCTCGGCGGGCCGGCCGTCGGCCGCGTGCTCGACGCGCTGCTCGAGCGGGTCCTCGACGACCCGTCCCTCAATACCCGCGAGCAGCTGCTGGCGCTCGCCCGGGAGCTCGCATGAGCCCGCTCGCCTTTGCCGTGCTCGCCGCGCTCGGCAACCTGATCGGCGCGCTCGTGGTGGTGCGCCATGCCCGGCGCGAGATGAGCGTCATCGAGCTGTTCGTGGCCTTCGGGGCCGGGTTCATGGCGTCGGCAGTGATCCTCGGCATGCTGCCCGAGGCCTTCGCCCGGGCCGATGCGCCGCTTTACGTGCTGGCGGGGTTCCTGGCGGTGCACCTCGCCCAGCACGTCCTGACGCCGCATTTCCACTTCGGCGAGGAAACTCACCGGGTGAGCGCCTCGGCGGGCGTGTCCGCGCTGCTCGGGCTCTCGCTGCACACGTTCTTCGACGGGGTGGCTATTGCCAGCGGGTTCCTGGTCTCGAGCGAGCTGGGCGTGCTGGTGTTCCTCGCCGTCTTCCTGCACAAGCTCCCCGAAGGCGTGACCATGGCGAGCGTGATGCTGGCCGGCGGGCAGGGAAGCCGCCGGGCGCTCGCCGCGGCCGCCGGTCTTGGCGCGGCGACGGTGCTCGGCGTCCTGCTCACCGACGTCGCCGCTCCGCTCGCGGCGCATGGGCTCGCACTGTCGGCGGGCGTCACACTCTACGTGGCGGCGTCCAACCTGGTGCCCGAATTCCAGGCCAAGCGCGGCTGGGCCACGGCCGTGGCGTTCTTCGGCGGCGCCGGGGCGTTCCTCGTCACCCGCGTCCTGCTCTCCGGATGGCTGCCCCGGTAGGTCCCATGGCATACGATCCCGACGAGACGCTCTTCTCCGCCGCTGCCGGCGATGCCCGGCCGCTGGCGGCTCGCATGCGGCCGCGGAGCCTCGACGAGTACGTCGGGCAGGACCACGTCCTGGCACCCGGCAAGCCGCTGCGCGAGGCGATCGAGCGGGCCACGCCCGGATCGATCATCCTCTGGGGCCCGCCCGGCAGCGGCAAGACCACGCTGGCGCACCTCATGGCGGGGTCGAGCGGCAGCGTCTTCGTTCCGTTCAGCGCGGTCACCGAGGGCGTGCCGCGCATCCGCGAGATCGTGACGGCGGCGCGCGGGCGCCGCGCCTCGGGCGGCCCCCGGACGATCCTCTTCATCGATGAGATCCACCGGCTCAACAAGGCGCAGCAGGACAGCCTCCTCCCGCCCACGGAGGAAGGGATCGTGAGCCTGGTCGGCGCCACTACCGAGAACCCCAGCTTCGAGATCAACGGCGCGCTGCTCTCGCGCACGCGCGTCTTCGTGCTCCGGCCGCTCACCGCCGACGACGTCCTCATCCTGGTGCGGCGGGCGCTGGCCGATGCCGGGCGCGGACTCGGCGCGACGGGCGTGACACTCGACGACGCTGCGGCGGCGCTGATCGCGGAGGAGGCCGACGGCGATGCGCGCCGCGCGCTCACCGTGCTCGAGGCGGCGGCCGTGCACGCGGGGGCGGGCGGCCGCATCACGGAGGAGATGGCCCGCGAGGCGATGCAGAAGCGCTTTGCCCGCTACGACAAGAGCGGCGAAGAGCACTTCAACCTGCTGAGCGCCTACCACAAGTCGCTGCGCGGCAGCGATCCGCAGGGCGCGCTCTACTGGATGGCGCGGATGCTCGACGGGGGCGAGGACCCGATGACCCTCTTCCGGCGCGCCATCGCGATGGCGGCGGAGGACATCGGGCTCGCGGATCCCAACGCGCTGCCGCTCGCGGTCGCCGCGCGCGATGCGTTCCACATGCTTGGCGCGCCCGAGGGGTACCTCCCGCTCGCGGAGATGACGATCTACCTCGCCACGGCGCCCAAGTCGAACAGCGCGAAGCGTGCGCTGGACGCGGCGCTGGAGGCCGCGCGGGAGACGCCGGCGGCGCCCGTCCCGATGCACATCCGCAATGCCCCGACGGGCCTCATGAAGGAGCTGGGCTACGGCGCCGGGTATCGCTACGCCCACAATGAGCCCGACGCCTACGCGCCGCAGGACTACCTGCCCGACGCGATCGCCGATGCGCGCTTCTACCAGCCGGGCGGGTTCGGCTTCGAGAAGCGGATCGCGCAGCGGCTGGAGTACTGGGCGGCAAGGAAGCGGGGTGGGGAACCGGGCGCGGCCGGGGAACCAGCGGGGTCGGGCGGTGCGGGCCAGGACTAGCGGGTGTGCGCGTCGTCACCGGAGCGCCACGGGAGCCGGGATTATACTTGGGCACCCCCGGAGCCCTGGAGACCCGGCCATGACGCCACGCCAGCTCGTCCTGTCGCTGACCGCCGCGCTCGCCCTGACGGCCTGCGCCAGCATTCCGCGCACCTTCCTCGACCCTGAAGTCGAGCTGCGCGAGGTCACCGTGCGCGGCCTGGGCATCACCGGCGGCTCCATGGACCTCCTGGTCGATGTCTACAACCCCAACGGGTTCGACATCCGGGGGACGAAGCTCGAGCTCGGCTTCGACGTCGAGGGCTCGCACCTGGGCGAGATCACCTACGACGACGAATACCGTGTGGACCGGGGCGACACGACGACCGTGGTGCTCCCGATGCGCTTCAACTGGGCCGGCGTGAGCGCCGCGGCGCGCGCCGCGCTCGGCTACGGCGACATTCCCTACAAGATGCGCGGGCAGGCGACCGTCCGGACGCCGCTCGGCGACCGGGTCATCGCCTTCACCCGCGAGGGCCGCGCGCCGATCACGCGATCGGGCGGCGCCTCGACCTCCACCCAGAACCCGAGCAGGTGACACCATCAGAGACATGATCTCCGTCCGTGATCCCGTCGAGCGCGTCGTGCTGGTCGCGGCGCCGCGCAAGGGGTCCAAGGACGGGAAGCACATCGACGAGCACCTGGAAGAGCTGACCCGGCTGGTGGACACGGCGGGCGCCCAGGTCGTCGGCCGCGTATCCCAGCAGGTGGTGTCGCCGAGCCCGGCGACGCTGATCGGGGAAGGCAAGGTCGAGGAAGTCCGCGCCGAGGTCGAGGCGGAGGGCGCGACGCTGGTGATCTTCGACGAGGAGCTGACCCCGGTCCAGGGCGCCAACCTCGAGCGGGACCTCAAGGTGCGGGTGATGGACCGGGCCGAGGTCATCCTCGACATCTTCTCGACCCGGGCGCGGTCCCACGAGGCGAAGCTGCAGGTCGAGCTGGCCCAGCTCGAATACCTGCTGCCTCGCCTCACCCGCATGTGGACCCACCTCTCGCGCATCCGCGGCGGCATCGGCCTCCGCGGTCCCGGCGAAACGCAGCTCGAGACCGACCGCCGGATGATCCGCCGCCGTATCCAGCTCCTCAAGTCGAAGCTGGGCGACGTGGAGCGCCACCGCGAGAACCTGCGCGCGGGGCGCGACCCGATGCTGAGCGTCTCGCTGGTCGGCTACACCAATGCCGGGAAGTCGAGCATCCTGCGGATGCTCTCCGGCGAGCACGAGATCCTGGTCGAGGACCGCCTCTTCGCCACGCTCGACACGCTCACGCGCGAGGTGGACCTGGGCGAGGGATCGCGCGCGCGGGTCACCGACACCGTTGGCTTCATCCGCAAGCTCCCGCACCACCTGGTCGCGAGCTTCCGCGCCACCCTCGAGGAAGTGCGCGACGCCGACGTGCTCCTGCACGTCGTGGACGCGTCGCATCCCGACTGGGAAGGCCAGATGCGCGTGGTCGAGAAGGTGCTCGCCGAGCTGGGCCTCTCCGACAAGCCGGCGATTCCCGTGTTCAACAAGCTGGACGCCGTGCCGAACGTGGCCGAGTTCACGGCGCGCGTGCTCGCGCTGCACCCGAACGCGGTGATGGCGACGACGATGCGCATGGACGGGCTGGAGGCGCTCAAGGCGCGGCTCCGCACCGTCGAGCGCGCCGACCGCTCGGTGGTGCGCATCCGCGTGCCGCTCGCGGAAGGCGCCCGGGCGGCGGAGCTCTACCGGATCGGGGAAGTGCTGGGCCGGACGGAGGGGGAGGAGTTCTCGGAGCTCACCGTCCGGCTCGAGACCTGGCAGGTGGAGCGACTCCGCTCCGAAGGGCTCGAGGTGTGGAAGCCGGCCCCGCCGGCCGAGCACCGGCTGACGGGGTAGCTGCCCTCACTGCCTTGCGACGACGATGATCGTCACGAGGCTCGCGAGCACCTGCGCCGCGGCGCCGAGGATGGCCACGGTGCTCACGCCCGAGAGCGACGGATCGCGGTCCGGCACGAAGATCTCGGCGCCGGGCCGCGGCAGCGGCGTCGTGTCGGGCAGGAGGGTGCGGCGCTGTACCGATTCCTTCCGGCCGTTGGGCTGCACCACCCATGCACGGTTCTTGTCGCCCGCCTTGGAGTACCCGCCTGCCGCCCGCACGTAGTAGTCGAGGTTCTGCCCCGGCCGGAACGCCACGGCGCCCGGCGCGTTGACCGCGCCGCGCACCATCACCACCGGGTCGAACTCGGGGATGTCCACCGAGTCGCCGGCGGCGAGGATGAGGTTGTCCCGGTGGCCGCGGTTCTCCAGCACCCGCTTCAGGTCCACGCCGATGCGCCCCGCGCTGTCCTGCGCGCGATAGAACTCGACGCCGTCCGGGTAGGCTTCGCGGGTGAGGCCGCCGGCGCGGTCGATGATGTCCATGAGCCGGTCGGTCTTGCTGCGCAGGGCGTAGGGCCCGGGGTACTTCACCTGGCCGGTGATCTTGACCGTCCGCGGCAGCTCCCATTCCGGCTGGCGCAGGATGAGCAGGTTGTCGTACGGCTGCAGCGCCACTTCGGGCGCGCCCGAGGCGGGCGCCGCGATGCCGGGCGGGCCGGCATACTCGCCCGGATTCCCCCGCGCAAAGAGGTACGTTGAGTCGAGCGGCACCCGTATCGTCGTGGCGATGGCGCCGGTCGAGCGGTCGTCGGGCACGCGCGCGAGCTCGGCCTCGCGCAGGTAGGCGTCGGCGGTGAGGCCGTCGGCGAGCAGGATGGCGTCGCGGACGGTCATCCCTTCCCGGTACGTGATGCGGCCCGGACTCCGCACCGCGCCGGTCACGACCACGTAGCGCGACGGCCGGAACGCCGTGCGCGAGAAGATGGTGATCTCGTCTTCCTCGGCCAGCACCAGATCGTCCACCACGGCGCCGGTGGTATCGGCGAAGGCGGAGCGGAGCTGGACCCGCGTTGAGTCGGGGCGGAGGCGCGAGATCAGGATCTGGTCGAGATAGACGTCCGGCTTGGGCCCGCCGGCGAGGCGGATCGCGTCGCTCAGGCGCATGCCTGGCGTGAAGCCCACGGGGCTCGGAATCCACACGTTGCCGGTGACCGTCACGAAGCCGCGGAGCCGCTCGGCGACGGGGAAGACGGTGAGCGAGTCCCCGGCAAGCATCGGCACCGCGGGCACCACGCCGGCCGCAAACTGGTCGGGGCCGATGTCCACCACGACACGGGCGCGGCCGGCCGTCGAATCGCCGGGCGTGGGCGGCAGGATCCGGTGGATCTGCACCCGGCGGCGAAGCGCGTCGGCGTCGAAGCCCCCGGCGGCTCGCACCGCGTCGCGCAGCGTTTCGCCCTCCTTGAGCTCATAGATTGCCGGCCGCACCACCTCGCCCGCGACCTTCACGCGCGGGCCGTGCACCGGCACGAAGACGACGTCGCCGCTCTGCAGGCTCACGGCGGCGCTGTTCACGCCCGCAAGCAGGTAGTCGTAGATGTCGAAGGTGTCCACCAGGCGCCCCGCGCGGCGAATCTCGACGCGGCGGAGGCTGCCGTTGGCCGTGGGCCCGCCCGCCGCGTAGAGCGCGGTGAGTGCGGTGCCCGCGGCCGACATCTGGTACGCGCCCGGGCGCGCCACCGCGCCGGTGACGAAAACCCGGATGTTGCGGAGCCGCGAGACGGTGGCCACGAGCTGCGTGCGCGCGCCCGGCCCGCGGGAAAGCCCGGAATAGACGCGGCGGAACCGGTTGAAGAGCTCGGTCTCGACCTGCTCCATGGTCAGGTTGGCGACGTAGACCTGGCCCACCTGGGGCACCACGATGAATCCGTCGCGGCTCACGTCGAGGCTCAGCGCGCGCTGGACCTCGCCGGTGAGGATCACGGCGAGCCGGTCGCCGGGGCCGAGCCGGTAGTTCGGATCCACCGGGCCGGTGAGTGTGGCGCGGAACTCGGTGCTGCGCCGCTGAAAGACGTCGAGGCCGAAGATCTCGAGCGGGCGCGTCCAGGGAATCCCAAGGGAATCGGCGCGGAGCGAATCCCGCACGTGCGGGTCGAAGGCGGGGCGGAAGCGCTGGTCGTCGAGCAGCATGGAGAGCGAGTCGGCTTCCGCGTCGCCCACCAGCCCGAGCTGACGCACCGCGTCGATCTGGAGCGACGGATCGGCGCTCGATTCACCCGGCCGTGCACCGGAGAGGTACTGGTCGAGCGTGCTCTCCGGATAGCCCGCCTGCCGCAGGCGCTCCCGGATCTGCTCCTCGCTCAGGCCCGACTGGCCGATCTGCGACCGGAGCCGCCGCTGCAGCTCGGGGTCCATCTCGAGCAGCTCGGCGGCGTTCTGCTGGCCGGTGACCTGGGCACCGAGCGGCGTGGCAGGCAGGAACAGGAGCGCCGCCACACCAGCGAGGCGGACGGCGCGTGATGCCACGGGCAGAAAGGGCATGAGGGCGAAGATCGCTCGCGTTCCGGGTGAAGTCAAACCGATTGCGGCGCGGCCGCGCGCGGTGCGGCGACGGAGCGCCAGAAGTCGAGCAGCCGCCGCGCCACGGCTTCGTCGGAGAATTCCGCGAGCGCGCGGCGCCGTGCCCGCGCGCCCAGGTCGGCGCGCTCCGCCGGCGCGTCGAGCAGGCGCTGGAGTGTGTCGGCGAGCGCGCTCACGTCGTCCTCCGGCACGACGATGCCGGCCTCGCCCACGATCGACGGCAGCGCGCCCGTCTGCGACACGATCACCGGGACGCCATGCGCCATCGCCGTCACCACCGACGGCGCGTGCGTCTCCACCCAGCGGCGGGTTCCGCGCGAGGGCGCGACGAAGCAGTCGAGTCCGGCCCAGATCCGCTCGCGCTCGCCGCGCGGCTGCGCGCCGAGCCAGTGCACCCGCGAGGCGATGCCGAGCCGCTCGGCGAGCGCCTCGAGCTCGAGCTGGGCGGGGCCGGTCCCGGACACCATCAGCGACCAGCGGCCGGCGAGCCGGACCGCGGCCCGGAGCAGCAGGTCGAGGCCCTTCTCGGGCACCAGCCGGCCGGAAAACCCGAGCACGAAGCCACCCTGGCTGCCGCGCGCGGGCGCGAGCGGCGGCGTGGTTCCCACGCGCGGGGCGAGCAGGCGCGGCAGGTCGGGGTGCTCCTTCGCGATCAGCGCCTCGGCGACCGGGTTGGCACAGACGATGCCCCGAAGTCCGCGGATCACGCGGCGGCGGCGGAGCGATACGCCGATCGGGATCGTTTCCGGGATGGTCTCCGCGGTGAAGCCGACGGCGGGCACCTTGAGCTTCCGCGCTTCCGTCAGGGCCCGGGCCGCGGCGCGCGTCCAGGGCGCCTCCTCGATCTGGACGATCTCTGGCCCGGCCTCGCGGAGGAGCTTCCGGATCCCCCGGCCGCTCCAGCGCGGCCCCTCGGGATGATCGGTGCTGCCGCCGACCGCCACCGGGGCGATGCGGACGCCGCCGTCATCCTCCCAGGCCGAGCGGACCGGGCGGCCGTCGGGGCCCTCCCAGCGCTCCGGCACCAGCGCCGTCACGCTGCAGCCGAGGCCGGCGAGCGCACGCAGCTTGCCGCGGGCGGCGGGATCCACATAGGCGGAGGAGAGGATGGCGATGCGCATCGGCGCAGGAAGATGGCGGCATCGGCGTCCTGCTCCAAGGGACGGCGCCCGTTGACTTTGGCCCCCGGCCGCGGCCACTTTCGCGGCACGCGCGCGCCCCGGACCGGCCACCCCCTCACCCACGGCGGCTGATGCGGATCCTCCATCTGGCGAAGTACTACTGGCCACGGTCCGGCGGCATGGAGCGGGTCGTCCGCGACCTGGCCGAGGGCGCCAACGCGCTGGGGCACCAGGCCGAGGTGGTCGCGGTCCGGAGCTTCGGAGAGGGGACCCGCCGGCCGGGCAACTTCGTCACCCGGACCTTCTCCTTCGGCGCCCTGGGCTCCCAGGAGATCGCCCCCGGCTACATCGCCGCCGCCTGGCGGCGCGCCGACGTCATCCACGTCCATCATCCCCATCCCCTGGCCGACCTCGCCTTTCTCCTCCGGGCGGGCATTGCGCCACTGGTCGTCACCCAGCACGCCGACTCCGGCCGTTCCGCCTATCGGCCCATTGCCCGCCTGGTCCTCCGGCGGGCCAAGGCCATCGTGGTCCCGAGCCGGGCGCACGTGGCCATGTCCGGCGAGCTGCGCGGGTTCGAGCCCAAGGTCGAGGTGATTCCCTTCGGGATCGACGAGGCCCGCTGGTCGCTTGTGCCGCCGCCACCTCCCGGCGCGGCCCCGCGGGCGCTGTTCATCGGGCGGCTGGTCAAGTTCAAGGGGGTCGATGTCCTCCTCCGGGCCCTTGAGCGGGTCCCTGATGTACGGCTCGACATCGTGGGCTCGGGACCGGAGGGGCCCCGGCTCCGGACCCTGGCCCAGGCGCTCGCCATCACAGACAGGGTCCGCTGGTATGGCGAATATCCGGATGAGGACCTCACCCGCCGGATGGCGGACGCCGATTTCCTGGTCCTGCCGTCGGTCACGACGGAAGAGATGTTCGGGCTGGTCGTGCTCGAGGCAATGGCGGCGGGAAGGCCGGTGATCACCACGGCGGTCCCCAGCGCCGTGCGGGAGGTGAACGTCCCGGGCGTCACCGGGCTCGAGGTGCCCATCCGGGACGTCGGGGCGCTGGCCAACGCGCTGGCGGTGCTGGCGGGGGACCCGGCCCGGCGCCAGCGGATGGGCGAGGCGGGCCGGGCGCGGGTGGCGGAGCATTTCACCCGTGGACTGATGGCGCGGCGGCACGTCGAGCTCTACCAGCAGGTCATGCAGGGGTGGGCGCCCTACGGGGCCGCCTGAGGACAGGCCCGCCGGCCCCCTCCACAGCCCCTCCGTACCGTGGCCTGACGGGGTGGACTATATTTTGCTGGCTTTGGACCGGATGGGCTGACGGGCGGCTATGTACCTTCAGGAGACCGATTTGGAACCTGCGCAGAAGACGGAACGCCGACCGGTCGAGCCCGGGCCCGCAACCCGGGTCCGGCCGCTCGTCGTATCGGCGCCCCGGCAGGGGGGCGAGCGCTTCTCGGGACCGTTCCCGCGGTCCGTGGACGAAGTGCTCGCGATCCGTCTCGGCCTCCAGCGGCGCGCCGCCGGCAACGTGCGCCGCCACCTGCTCCGTTCCACCCGCCGGCTCGGCGTCCTGCTCCTCGCCGATGCCGTCGCGGTGCTCTTCATCGATCTCCTGATCCAGAGCGGCCGCCACGGCGGCTTCGTCATCCTCGACCTGCTCTTCCCGCCGGGGGCGCTGGCCTCGCCGCAGAACCTGCTGGCGCTGCTGATCGGCCTCTATGTGGCCGGCAATTACTCGGCGGGCGACTTCCGACGCAGCCCGCAGCGCCTGTTCGTGGGCGTGCTGGTGGCCCTGCTGCTGCAGATCTGGGCCGTCGTCTGGTCGGTCGGCCTGGTGGCCAACGTGCTCCAGCTCATCTACGCCGCGCTGGTGGTGTTCACCGGGCTCCTCGCCGAACGGCTGTTCGTGGACCGGATCGTGGCGTGGGCGTCGCTGCCGGAAAAGCACGCCGCACGCACCCTCTTCGTGGGCCCCGCCGAGGACTGCCGTGAAGCCGCCGCCTATCCGGCGCTCAGCTCGTCGGCCGACTTCGCGCCGCTCGGCTTCCTGGACATGCGTTCGCCCCCGGCCCCCGATTCGCTGGGCGGCCTCGCCGACCTGCCGCGGGTGCTGCACGATTCGCGGGTGGAGACGGTGGTGGCCTGCGGATATATCCCGGACCGCGAGCTGCAGGAGCTGGTGAACATCTCCCTGGGCGCCGGGTGCCACCTGCTCACGGTGCCGCGCTCGATCGAGGTGGCCGGCGTGCAGCCGTCGCTCATCTGGACCCGGGGCAGCCCGCTGATGCAGCTCACGGCGCCGTCGCTGCACGGCCAGCAGCTGGTCCTCAAGCGCGCCCTCGACATTGCCGGCTCGGCGCTCGGGCTCGTCGTCGCCGCGCCGATCATGGCGGTGCTGGCCGTCGCCATCAAGCTCGACTCGCCCGGGCCCGTGTTCTTCCGGCAGGAGCGGATCGGCGTGGGCGGTCGGCGGTTCCGCGTGTGGAAGTTCCGGACCATGACCCACGGCGCGCCGGACACGGTGCATCGCGAGTACATGACCGAGATGCTCACCGGCGACGAGTCGAGCACCCGCCAGCGCGGGCCCGACGGGAAGCCGATCTTCAAGATGGTATCCGACCCGCGGGTGACCCGGGTGGGCCGGTTCCTGCGGCGCTCATCGCTGGATGAACTCCCGCAGTTCCTGAATGTGCTGATGGGGGAGATGAGCCTGGTGGGGCCGCGGCCGCCGATCCCCTACGAATTCGAGATGTACGACCACTGGCAGTTCGACCGGCTGCAGGTGCGGCCCGGCATCACCGGCCTCTGGCAGGTGTCCGGCCGGAGCCTCCTCTCCTACCGGCAGATGTGCGAGCTGGATGTGGACTACGTGCGCCGCTGGTCGATCCTGCTCGACCTGCGCATCCTGCTCAAGACCGTCCCGGTCGTGCTCTTCAACGCGGGGAAGGCGGTCTAGCTCCGGGTCCGCCTTCCTGCCCCAGCAGTCGTTCGTACACCTGCCGCAGCCGCTCCGCCTCCTTCGTCCAGACCAGCTCCCGGCTCGCCTCCTGTGCCGCCTCGGCACGCGCCTTCCGCGCCGCGGCCGTGGCAGCCGCGAAGTCGGTGATGGCGCGCGCCGCATCGGCCGCGTCGTTCGGCTCGAAGTACCAGGCACAGCCGGCCGGGAAATACTCCAGGTACGTCGGGATCCGGGCCGCGATCAGCGGGACGCCGAAGTGTACGTACTCGAGCAGCTTGGTCGAGAGCGAGTACTGCGTCATCGCGTCGAGGCGCGTGGGCAGCAGCCCGGCGTGGTAGCCGGGCAGGCGTTCGCGGAGGACGTGATGCGAGACCGAGCCCATGAAGCGGATCACGCCGGAGAGCCCGAGCCCGGCCACCCGCGCCTCGAGCGCCTCGGCCTCGGGCCCGCGCCCGTAGATGTCGAAAGTCACATCCACGCCGCGCGCGCGGGCCAGTGCGACGGCCTCGACGGCGAGGTCGAGGCCGTACAGCTGCGTGATGGTGCCGTGATAGGCCAGCCGCACGGGGCCGGCGATCTCGCCGGTGGTGAGGCGGGGCGGCCCGAAGTCGGCGGTGTCGGCGAGATTGTGCACGATGACCAGCGGCTCGCCGGCGCGCGGCGCGCGCGCGCGGAGGAGCCGCTCGATCGAGCGGTTGACGGTCAGCACCACGTCCGCCTGCGCGCGGGACCAGCGCTCGACTGCGCGGGCCACCGGCTCGCCGATGCGGCCGAGCAGGCCGGGGAACTTGGTGCGCATGAATTCCGGGAAGATCTCATGCATGTCGAGAATCACCCGCGCGCCCTGCCGCCGCGCCGGGCGCGCGGCGGCCACCAGGAAGTCCGGCAGCGTGTGCACGTGGACGACCCGGGCTCCCCGGAAGCGCGGATCCCGCCTGAGGAGGGCATGAGCCCGCACCAGGAAGTCGGTATATTCCACCACGTACTTGCCGAACGATCCGCGGCGCCGCTCGCCGCGCAGCCGCACGATGGCAATCGGGCCGTAGTGACCCACCGGGCGCCGGTCAAGTCCATCCTGCAGCGCGATGACGGCCACGCGCGCTCCCGTTTCCGCGGCGACGAGCGCCTCGCGGCGCGGGCGCGCGTCGTCGGGAAACTGGGTCTGGCCGATGTGCACGATGTCGAACGGACGGCGGGCTCGGCTCACGCTCACTCGCGGCTGATGGACCTTGACGGGAACAGGGAGACGATGGCGGCTAAAAGTGCGCGCTGAGACGTCCGAAGCAAGCCCCGCCGGCATCTCACCGTAATGTGTGGGTTCGGAGGCGTCGTCCTGCCCGGGACGGGGGAAGTGCCCGACGCGCTGCTCGCGCGCATGGGCGCGACCATCCGTCACCGCGGCCCTGACGGCACCCATACCGCCACCTCGGAGGGCGCGGGGCTGGTGCACTGCCGGCTCGCCATCATCGACCTCTCCGCCCGCGCCGACCAGCCGCTTGCGCGGCCGGACCTGGGCGCGGTCGTCGCCTTCAACGGCGAGATCTACAATTTCCGCGAGCTGCGCCGCGGCTGGGAGGAGCGCGGGATCCGCTTAGGGACCGAATCGGACACCGAGACGCTGCTCGTCACGCTCGCCCGCGGCGGCCCCGACGCGCTGCAGTCGCTCCGCGGTATGTTCGCGCTCGCGTACTGGCGGCCGGCGGAGCGGAGCCTGCTCCTCGCGCGGGACCCGCTCGGCAAGAAGCCGCTCTTCTATGCCTGGCGCGACGACGGCGCGCTGGTGTTCGGCTCGACCATCGAGCTCATCCTTACGGCACTGGGGCGGACGCCCCCGGTCTCGCCCGCCGCGCTGAGCCACTACCTCGCGCACATGGTGATCCCCCAGGAGGCGGTGATCTACCAGGGCGTGCACCGCGTGCCGCCGGGCTCGTGGGTGCGCTTCGACGGTGCGCGCGAGGTGGCGCGGGGCGAGTACTGGGGGCCGGCCACGGAGGCGGACTGGGACGGCACGCCGGCCGAGCTTCATCGCGAGATCGAGGAACGGCTGCGCGCCGCGGTGCGCCGCCGGCTCGTGGCCGACGTGCCGGTCGGGGCGTTCCTGAGTGCGGGCCTCGATTCGGGGACGATCGTCGCGCTCATGGCGCAGGAGGCCGGCGAGCCGATCCTGACCTTCACGGCGGGGACGCCGGGCGACCCGATGGACGAGCGCCCTGCCGCGCGCGCCGTGGCCGAGCGGTACGGCACCCGCCACGCCGAAGTGGACGTGCCGCCGCTCTCCGCGTCCGAGCTGCCCCGGTTGCTGGCGCACGCGGGCGAGCCCTTCGGCGATGCCTCGCTCCTGCCGAGCGCGCGCGTGGCCGCCGCGGCGCGGCAGGTCGTGAGCGTGGCACTCACCGGCGACGGCGGGGACGAGCTGTTCTTCGGGTACTCGGTATTCGGCGGCGTGCGCCTCGCCGAGCGGGTGCGCGGCCTCGTCCCCGCGAGGCTGCTCCACCGGATCCGCGAGGCCGCCGGCGACGACACCACCACGGGCCCGCGCAACAAGCTCGACGCGCTGCTCGAGTATGCCGCCGCGCCGGCCGCGGCCAGCTTCCGCAACCGGATGGGCTGGAACGCGGCGGCGCGGCGCCGGCTCCTCCGGCAGGCCGAGCCGGTGCCGGCCGAGCGGATCTACGGCGACCGGCTCGCGCAGCTCACCCACCTGCCGGATGCCGATGCGCTGCGCCGGGTGCTGATCCGCACCTGGCTGCCCAATGACTATCTCACCAAGGTGGACGTCGCGACGATGGCCGTGGCACTCGAGGCGCGGAGCCCGTTCCTCGACGTGGACCTGGTGGAGTTGATGCTGCGGGTTCCGGCCCGCCTCGCCTTTGCCGGCGGCAGGCCCAAGGCGCTGCTGCAGCCGCTCGCGTCGAAGCTGCTCCCCGAGTCGATCCTCCGGCGGCCCAAGTCGGGCTTCGGCATTCCCATCCGCGAGTGGCTGCTGGGGCCGCTCCGCCCGCACTACGCCCGGTTCGTCACCCACCCCGGGCGCGCGATCCATGAGTGGATCGATCCCGCGGCCGCGGCCGACGCCTATAGCGAGCTCGATGCCGGCTCCGTGCGCGCCGACCGCGTGTGGCTGCTCTTCGTGCTCGGTGTCTGGGGCGCCATGGCGCTCGACCGTACGCTCACGGCCGACGAGCCGCTGGTCCGGGCCGCGGCGTGACGATGCGGGTGCTCGTGGTCACCAACATGTGGCCGCGCGAGGACCGGCCGGCCTACGGGAGCTTCGTGCGCGCCCAGGTCGATGCGCTCCGCGCGCTGGGGCTGGACATGCAGGTGCACGTCATCGCCGGCGACCGGGGCGCGGGCGCCTACGCCGGCGACATCCCCGTGCTGCGGCGCGAAGTCCGCCGGCAGCGGCCCGACCTGGTGCACGCCCATTATGGCCTGAGCGGCTGGACGGCCGCCTGGCAGCCTGCACCGCTGGTGGTCTCCTTCTGCGGCGACGACCTGCTCGGCACGCCGGCGCCGGGTGGCGGACTCACGCCGCGCTCGCGGCTCGCCGTGGGCATGAGCCGGTGGGCCGCCACGCGGTCGGCAGCCATCATCTGCAAGTCGGCGGGCCTCGCCGCGGCGCTGCCACGCGAGCGGGACCGCCGCCGCGCGCACGTCATTCCCAACGGGGTGGACACGGCGCGCTTTCACCCCGGCGACCGCGCGACAAGCCGGGACCGGCTCGGCCTCGACCACGGCGAAGAGCTGGTGCTCTTCCCGCACGATCCGCGGCAGGCACTGCAGAAGCGGTTCGCCCTCGCCGAGGCCGCGATGGCGGAGCTCCGGCTGCGGCGGCCCGGGGCGCGCCTCCTGCAGGTGAGTGGCGTTCCGCCCGCGCGGATGCCCGACTACTATCGCGCCGCCGACTGTCTCCTGCTGACCTCGAGATCGGAGGGATCGCCCAACGTGGTGAAGGAAGCCCTGGCGTGTGGCCTGCCGGTCGTGAGCGTGGATGTGGGAGACGTGCGGCGCTGGGTGGAGCGCGCCTCCGGAGGCCTGATCGCGGCCGACGATCCGCGCGAGATCGCCGGCGCGCTCGACGTGGTGCTGAGCAGCGGCGACCCGGTGGACCCGGCTCCGCTCCTCGCCGAGCTCGACCAGGCGGTCGTCGCGGGCCGGGTTGCGGAGGTGTATGCGTCGGTCGCCGGAGCCGTCCGGTGAGCGAGTCTCTCCAGCCGATCGCGCTCTGCTACGGGACGCGCCCCCAGGTCATCAAGGCGAGCATGGTGCGTCGGCATCTCGCCGCCGTGGCGCCGGTCCTCGCCGTCGACACCGGCCAGCACTACGACTATGCGCTCAACGCGCTGCTCTACGAGCAGCTCGGCGTGGCACCCGCCGATGAATGCCTCGACGTCGGCTCCGCGTCGCACGCGGAGCAGACCGCGGGCATCCTGGTCAGGGCGGAGGCGCTCTTCCGGAGCCGGCGGCCGGCGGCGGTCGTCGTCATTGGAGACACCAACTCGACGCTCGGGTCTGCGCTCGCCGCGGCGAAGCTGCGCATCCCGGTGGTCCATGTCGAGGCGGGGCTTCGCGCGCTCGACACGCTCATGGCGGAGGAGATCAACCGCCGGGTCGTGGACGCGTTCGCCCAGGTGCTCTGCACGCCGTCGGCGGCGGCGACCGCGCGGATGCGCGCTGAGCATCCCGATGCCGAGGTGACCGAGACGGGCGACGTCGCGCACGATGTGCTCCGGGCCCAGCTCGGCCGTCTTCCCGATGTGTCCGCGGTTCTTCCCGAGGGTGCCGCCGAGGCGTACGCCTTCGCGACCCTGCACCGGGCCGAGCTCACCGACAACGTGCCCCACCTGCGCGGCGTGCTGGCCGCGCTCGCGCGACTGCCGGTTCCGGTCGTCCTCGCGGTGCATCCCCGCACTCGCGCCGTGCTCGATGCGGCCGGCATCGCGCCGGCCGCCGGCGGGCGGCTGACGCTGGTCCCCGCGGTGGGCTACCTGGAGAGCCTCGCGCTCACGCGTGCTGCCCGCCTGGTGGTCACCGACTCAGGGGGCGTGCAGCGGGAGGCCTACTGGCTCGGCGTTCCCTGCATCACCGTGCGGCCGGAGACCGAGTGGACGGAGACCGTCGCGCTCGGTGCCAACGTGCTCGTCGCACCGGGCGACGCGCCCGCCACGCTCGAGCGCGCGGCGGCCGAGGCGCTCGCCCCGGGACATCGCGGGAGCTGGGACCGGACGGCATACGGCGCCGGGGATGCCGCCGCCCGCATCGCGGAGGCGGCGGCGCGCCTCATCGGCGCCGGCGCGCCGGCCGGGCGCTGAGATGTGCGGGATCGCGGGCGTCATCGCGGCCGATCCGGGCCGGGACACGGGCGACCTCGCCGCCCGGCTCTCCGGCGCGCTCGCCCACCGCGGTCCCGACGCCAGCGCGATGCACTTCGAGCGCGGCCGGTCGGTCGCGCTGGCGCACCGGCGACTCAGTATCGTTGACGTCGCGTGCGGTGCCCAGCCGATGAGCAATGAGGACGGGAAGGTCTGGGTCAGCTACAACGGCGAGATCTACAACCACGCCGCGCTCCGCACCGAGCTCGAGCGGCTCGGCCACCGGTTCCGCACCCGTGCGGACACCGAGGTGCTGGTGCACGGCTGGGAGGAATGGGGGCCACGGCTGGTCGAGCGGCTCAACGGGATCTTCGCGTTCGCGCTCTACGATGGCCGCGAGTCCGCCGGGGCCGGCGAGGTCTGGCTGGCGCGCGATCCGGTGGGCGTGAAGCCGCTCTACTGCGGGGTCACCGACGGCACCTGGTGGTTCGCGAGCGAGCTGGGCGCCGCGCGGGATGCCGGCCTCCTGGGGGACCGCCTGCGGCACGACGCGTTCGCTGAGTTCCTGGTCTATCGTTTCGTGCCGTCGCCCAACACCTTCCACCCCAACGCGTGGAAGCTGCCGCCCGGCACGCTCTGCCGGTTCCCGCTCGGCGCGCTGCCCGACGCGCCACGGTTCCAGCCGTACGAGTCGGCGGTCGGCCCGACGCAGGTCCCGCGCAGTGAAGGGGAGTGGATGGAGGTGCTCCGCGACGGCCTCCGTGCGGCGGTCGAACGGCAGCTCATGGCCGACGTGCCGGTCGGCTCGCTGCTCTCGGGGGGCGTGGATTCCACCATCGTCACCGGCTTCATGCGCGATGCGCTCCCCGGCCCGCCCACGGCGTTCGGCATCGGGTTCGCGGAGGAGCCTGAGGGAGGCGAGCTCGCCAACGCGCGGCGCGCGGCGGATGCGCTCGGTGTTCCGCTGGTCGAGGTCGCGGTGCGCGAGGCGGCCTACCGCGCCGCGTGGCCTCGGCACGCGGCGCGCCTGGGGGAACCGATCGCCAACTCCGGCGTGCTGCTCGTCGGGCTGCTCTGCGCGGAAGTGCGCAAGACCCACAAGGTCGTGCTGTCGGGGCAGGGTGCCGATGAGCCGCTGGGCGGCTATCCGCGCCACGCGGGTGAGCGATACTACCCCGCGGCGCGCCGGCTTCGCGGACTGCTCGGCCTCCTGCCGGAGCGGCTCGCCTCGAGTGACCGCGTGGAGCGGGTGCGCCGGCTGGCCGCCGAGCCGGACGAAGCGCGCCGGTTCGCGGAGATCCTCGCCGTCTTCTCCCCGCGCGAGGCTGCGGCACTGAGCGGCAACGGCATCGACCCCGACGCGCTGGCCGATCCGGTGCGCCGGGCGCTCCCGCGCGACGAGGACGGCGACTCGGTCAACCGCCTGCTGCGCGCCGACGCGCGGCTCTCGCTCGCCGACGACCTGCTCACCGTGGCGGACCACATGTCGATGGCGGAATCGGTGGAGCTGCGCGTGCCCTTCCTCGACCTCGAGTACCTGCCCCTGCTCGAGCGTCTGCCGAGCCGGTACAAGGTCTCGGCGATCGGCGGGCGCAAGTGGCTCTACCGCCGCGCGGTGGCGCCGCTGCTGCCGGCTGGGCTCCGCGCCCACCTGACCGGCCCCGCGGCGCGGCTGGGGAAGAAGCTCGGATTCGCCACGCCGATCGACCGCTGGTTCGGGGAATGGCTGCACCGCGACGCGGAGGCCTACCTGGCGGGCCCGGGCGCGCGCGCGGTGGAGCATCTCTCGCGCGTGGGCATCCAGCGCCTGATCGCCGACGTGCGCGACCGCGGGGCACCGCGCACGCGGCAGCTCCTCGCGCTCTACGTGCTCGAAGCCTGGCTGCGCGGGTCGCCTGCGATGGAGCCCGCCGCGTGACCGACGCCCTCGGCGTCCCCTGGCGCCGGTGGGCGCTGCTGCTGGCGGTGCCGGCGCTGCTGATCGGGGTCGTCGCCTATCCCGCCGTGCATCTCGAGCTGATGCCCCTGCCGCTGGCGCTCGGCATCGTGCTCGGCGCCGCGGGCGCCATCGTGCTCACCGGGCGCCTGCGGCTGCTCATCCTGCTGCCGGTGATCGCGGCCTACCTCACGTCGCTCCAGGTGGGCTTCGTCGCGCTCTTCATCACGCTCGCCTACTTCGCCATCGAGTACGGCGGCAGGCGCCTGGTGCGACCGCTCGACACGATCGACTGGCTGCTGCTGGCCGTGCTCCTCTGGACGCTGGCGTCGTGGCTGGCCAACATCGGCATGCAGACCGACCTCTGGTCGCTGCCGGTGTTCACGCTCACGTTCCTCTGCCCCTGGCTGCTGCTCTTCATCGCGCGCGCCGCGCCCTGGACCCGCGACGACCTGCTGGTCATCCTCGGGGTCTGGCTCGCGCTCGCGGTCTGCCAGATCGCGCCGGCGTTCGTGAAGCCGCTGGCGATCGGCGCGCCGGGCGCCTACAGCGTGCCCCTCCTGCTGCTCGACATCGTGCC